>JAAFJK010000455.1 GCA_013298105.1 Cytophagales bacterium | reverse complement strand
ATCAGAGTCTTGTACGGCACTTTTGGTACTGTTGAAGCGGGCATCATTGCCTGTGCCGTTGGCATTGCCTGACTGAGCTGTGGTGCTACCCGCAAAGGTAGAAACCGTAGCGTAGGCACGAGGCTGAACGGGTTTAGGTTCTTCAGGCTTGACTATTTCAGGTTCATCTTTGCAAGCACTAAAGAATAAACTTGCACAAAAAGTAATATAAACAAGGGGAGAAAAAAGTATGTTTTTCATTGTTTTAGGAGGAGTTAATTTTGATGCAAAGATAGCTTGCCTGCCCCTACCAAAAGAGCGCGTTTCATAAACCTTGCCTACGGTTTCATAAAGTGGGTTATTCGTTTCATAAAGGTTTGGGTTTTCTTGGTGGAAAAACTTGTATTTGAAGTATTTTTTGTTTTACTTTGTAACACAAAAATAATTTGATATGAACCCTATTCGTATTCGTGTAAATAAACAAACAGATGGTTTTACATTCAGTCTATTGCCATTAGATAAAAAAAATGTTACAGAGGCTATACCATCAGCTTATCCTGCTGACTTGATTTTTATTGCTTTTCAGATGCAAAGTGATTTCAAACAATATTACCCACGTTTGGAAAATCATGTGCTTCCTATGCTTTTGGGTGTAGAAAATAAAGAAGACCTTGAAAAATTAGACGAAGTATTGTTTATAGATACTTTTACTAAAGAAGTATTACACAAAATCACACACAGTCATGACTAATGTTCTGGTTTAGATTTATCACAACACTTGGAAGATTATGCAGATTTTCCTGTTATTTTTAAATAAGAAAAACTTTCAAAGAGGCTAAAAAAGTCTTCTTTCATGAAATAGATACAGTCATTCGTGAAATCTTGCCTGCCATGTCCATGCTATAGGCTAACTTTGCGGTTCATGAAAATGCTATTTTGTTTGTGTGTCGTATGGGGGCTTGCCTGCCCACTTTTCGCACAAACCCCTTACCTACAACCTACCTCAAACTTGCCTACCCAAACCATCTATGATATGCTTTCGGATAGGCAAGGACGCATTTATTTGGGTACAGACAAGGGGCTTTTTCGTTTTAATGGCAAAAATGCTTGGCTTATTCCTTTTGAAGATGCACAACAAGCTGATTTTACTGCCCTTCGTGAAGATAAACAGGGGCGCATTTGGGGGCTGAACTTCGCCAAGCAGCTTTTTTATTTGGAAAATGATACTTTGCGTACTTTTCCTTTTTCAGCAGGCGAGCCTGAAGGCAGATTGATGAATTTTGATTTTACTGAAAAATGCGTTTGGATAGCGACCAGCAATACCTTGTTGGCTTACAACTTACAAGATTTCAAACTTGTTTTTAGCAAAAAATTTGAAGTGCATTTAGTTGATGTGATAAGTTACCAAAACCATATCAAACTGTACGCATCTCATTTTGTTTTTACGATTGATGAGCAAATGCAGTTTTCTTCTGAAACTACAACTTTCACAGGGGAAAGCCAGTTTTTCTTGCAAAAAGACAAACTGTATTGCCTACAACGCAAAGAATCACCACACAATTATATGATTTGGGACTCGCCTACCCAGCCCTTTAGAATGCAAAAATTGAATTTTCCTCCATCTGTTTTTTTGTACTATGCACGCGCTACCCACGAAAAAACATGGCTTTGCACAAGGCAGGGAGGCTATCTTTTTGAGCCTGCATTGGGCAAAACTACCTTAGTCTTTCCTGAAAAAGATATTTCAGACATCATACAAGATTTTCAGGGCAATTATTGGATAAGCACCCTGAATGAAGGGCTTTGGTTCTGTACTGACTTGCAAAATATGTATTATCCGCTTGAGCCTTTGAAAAATACCTCTATAGAGTTGCAATCGCTTTTTGCACAAGGCGAAAACCTGTATGCAGGTTTGACAAATGGACATATTTGGCAAGCCTCCCAAACACAACCTACCAAGTGGCGAGATATAGGTAAGTTCTCCAAAGAAGGGATAAGGCGCGTAAGTTTTCACCCTACTTTACCACTTTTCGCCACCAACAAAGGCGTTTTTGACCTACAAGGGCAACCAATCATATCCTTCAAAGAATACGTCCTGAAAGATGCCCATTTCTATACAGTAGGCAAGCGCGAACTATTGCTGATAACCTTTTTCTTTCGTTATTATTGGGTAGATTTAGACCTCCCACCCAGCCTCCCTCCAAATTGGAGGGAGGAGCAAAAAAGCCCCTCTCCAAAATGGAGAGGGGTTGGGGAGAGGTCAAAAACCTCTCTTTTCCCCCTTCGGAGGTTAGGGGGCTTGGACTTAGATAGTATTCGCAGTCGTGATTTTCAACGCAGTGCTTATACCACCAAAGTTATTCCCCAACGATATTATTGCGCAGTAGCTGATGTAGCCAACCAAAAATATTGGGTAGCCACTGACAACGGGCTGTTTGCGTATGATTCGGTAGGCAAGGAAACGCATTTGAAGGCATCAGGCAAGCCTATCATAGCCCGCCAACTCCTTACAGATGGGCAGGCAAGGCTTTGGGTAAGTACCTTTCAACAAGGCGTATTTGTGATAGAAAACCAGCGCGTGGTGGCGCATCTCAGGGCAGGCAAGGAATTGAAAAGCAATTTTATTCGCAAAATGATTTTGCAAGATGATAAAGTTTGGATAAGCACAGATGCCGAAATAGGTTATGCAGACATACAAAACTTTCAATTCCAAGAAATATTGCCCCAACAGGGCAGAGATTTTTGTATTACTGAAAAAGGCTTATGGATAGCACTCTCGCAGGGCATAGTTTTTATGGCAGGTGGGCAGGCAAGGTCATCATCTATACCGCGCCTTTTGCCTATCCGCAAGGTAGGCAAGGCAACCTTTGCTGTAGAAGCATTGCATTACAAAAACCCGACTGAAATAGCCTTGCATTATCGGCTGAAAGGCAAAAATTGGCGCACTATCCAAGAACTCCAAACACTTTTAGACTACAGCGAACTGTCCAAAGGCGAGTATGAAATCGAGGTTTTTGCCCAAGATGAAACTACCAAAGCTCGAAGCAAAACCCAAATCATTCACTTCAAAATACCTGCCCGTTGGTGGGAAACGTGGTGGTGGTATGCTATAGTTTTGGCAACTGTAGGCGCGTTGATTTTTGGACTTACCTACCTTTTTTTTGAGCGCAAACGCAAAAAACAACTCCTCAAAGAACAACTTTGGATTTCGCAACTCAAGGCATTACGCGCCCAAATGAACCCTCATTTTTTGTATAATATCCTGAATACGGTTCAAGGCTTGGTGTATAGCAATCGTAAAACTGAAGCAGGCGAACTTTTGGGCAATTTCAGCGACCTCATGCGCAAAAGCCTCGAATCGTCTGAAAATGCGTACATTTCTTTGCGCGAAGAATTGGAGATGGTGGGCTTGTATTTGTTGCTCGAAAAAGCTCGCTTTGATGACTCCTTTCGATACGACCTTGCCTACGAAAACCTAAGCGACTATATGCACTTGAAAATTCCCTCGATGCTCGTGCAACCTTTTGTAGAAAATGCACTGAAGCACGGACTTTTGCACAAAAAAGGGGACAAATATTTGCGCGTTCATTTTGATATGCAACCCGAAACCACACAGCACAAACTCACTGTTACGATAGACGACAATGGCATTGGCAGGAAAGCCTCTGCTGAAATCAATCAACGCAAAAAAAACAAATCCACAGGTTTTGCCACTCGCGCCACCGCCCAACGCATAGCACTTTTGAATTTAGACAAAAAAAATCATATCACGTGGCAAATCCACGACAAACCACAAGGCACAAAAGTAGAAATTGTTATTCACATTTAACCCAAAGCCCCAACCTCGAAGGGGAGTTTCATTTCTCCCCTTTGGGGTTGGGGGCTTTTTCGTAAGGACACGAACCATAAAATAAATGACCTTAAAAAATATGCTACAATGGATAAAAAAATTAGGTGTGATATATTATATTTGTGAGTCAAAACATTCACAAAACCCCTTTACCCTATGAAAAAGAATGCTATTTTTCAAAAACCTGATGGCTCAGTACGAAAAATGGGAGGCTATAAAAGCCAGAAAGCTCCCGCAGGTACTCCTCTATACGCAAGTAAACGTTTCCAAAATGCCTCAAGCGAATTGCCAAGCAAGGTCGATTTGCGCAAGCACATGACCAAAGTGGAAAATCAAGACGAAACGAGTACGTGTGTAGCCCACGCCACTTCTGCGGCGTATGAATATTTGGTAAAAAAGCATCAGGGGAAAAGCCTTGATGTCAGTCGCTTGTTCATTTATTACAATGCACGTTCTTTGGACGAAGATTATGAAGAATTAGAAGATGAAGGAACCTATATGCGTTGTGCGGTTGAGGCATTGAAACAATATGGTGCGTGCCTCGAAGAGGAGTGGGAGTTTGACACAGACGCGCTCAATGACGAGCCACCCAAAGAGGCTTATGAAAAGGCAAAAGACTTTTTGGTGGAAGAGGCTGAACTCATTCCGCTTACTTTAGAGGCGTGGAAAAGTGCTTTAGCAGAAGGTTATCCTATTATTTTTGGGATTTCAACCTTTGAATCGTTTGATATACACAAAACACCAGGGCGTGTTCCCTCGCCTACGCGCTACGAGATAGAAAACGAGGAAGATGTAGGTCATGCCATGCTTTGTGTCGGGTATTCCGACAAAGACAAGGTATTTATTATACGAAACTCTTTTGGAACTGAGTGGGGCGACAAGGGCTATGGTTATGTGGATTATGACTATATCCTTAGTACGCAATACAATGACGAAGACTGTTGGATTATCAAACGCTTGCAAGAAAATCCTATTGATGAGGACACTTGGAGTGATGAAGACGAATACGAAACAGTTTTGGGAGATTATAAAACGGAGCTTGCCAATATGAGTGATGAAGATTATGCAGAAATGTTGGACGACATGGGAGATTATCCTCTCGAATATCGTTTGGCTATTTTGTTCATTCATGTTGCCAATGCAGAAGAAGATTTTAGCCGAACTGAACGCAAAGAGGTGCTAAAATATATCCAAAAGGCTTTCCAAAAATTGGGGAGCCAATATGAAGCCAAGAAAGTGCTTGAATATGTGTGGCACAACAATAAGGCTGATGAGGAACTTTTGGAGGAAACAGTAGAGCTATTGGGCGAATACCTTTCTGAAGAAATGTTAGCGACCATTGCCCAAGATTTAGAATCTGTAGTGGGCAGTGATGAACTTTCAGAAGAGGAGTCCGAGTTTTTGGACTACATCAGAGATGAATGGGAGATAACAGGAGATGAAGAAGAAGAAGATGAATAAGACTTGTATGGTATTTCTCTCTATTTAAAAAACGTAACTGTTTAGCCCCCAGCCCCCGAAAGGGAGTTTCATTTTCTCCCCTTTGGGGCTGGGGGCTTTTTAACCTATATGCTCAAAGCTATCCTTGTAGATGACGAACAAATGGCGCGTACTGTGTTGCGTGGTATTTTAGAAGAAAATTTTGCTGAAAAAATCAGCATCACAGCCGAATGTAAAGATGTGCCTGAAGCCGTGAAAGCCATTCACAAGTACAAACCCGAATTGGTTTTTTTGGACATCGAGATGCCTACTTACAATGGTTTCGACTTGTTGGAATTTTTTGAAGAAGGGCAAATCAATTTCAAAATCATTTTTGTAACAGCCTATAGTGAGTATTCTTTGCAGGCTTTCGAGATTTCTGCGGTGGATTATTTGCTGAAGCCTGTGCGCGTGGAGGCGGTAGCACGTGCTTTGGCGAAATTAGAAGGCTTGCCTGCCCCGCCTGACGAAAACAAACATTACCAAACGCTTTTGGAAAATTTGCAACAACCCCAAGACCGCAAAGTTATCCTACAAACTACTGACAATGTGTATGTAGTGCGTTTTTCGGAGATTTTGTATATAGAAGCAGAAGGCTCGTATTGCAATTTTTATACAGAAAGTCAGGGCATTATTTTGGCATCAAAGCGTTTGGCACAATTCGAATATTTGGAGCAAACAGGTGTTTTTTTTCGCACACACCGCAGTTATTTAGTCAATGTAGAAAAAATCCAACGCATCGACAAACGCAATTTTACCATTCTCATGTCCAATGGCAAAGAAGTAGGCTTGGCGCAAGATAGAAAAAACGATTTATTGCTGAGATTGGAACAAGAAAAGTAAAAACCTTGCCTGCCAAACAGCAAAGGAGGAGAAAAATACGGTTTTCATCTTGTTGATTTAGGAATGAAAATAAAATAACATGATAATTTCACTCACGCGAAGCCACGCTGTAAGCGTCTGTTGGTATTGCCTAACCGCGTAAAAGCTCGATAACAGACGCTTACAGCGTGGCTAAATATTCTCAAGTCATTTTCTACTCGTTCCTTATTTGATACGTTTGAATGTTAATTTGCCGTTGAGAACAAGTTTGTCTTTTGAAAGAGAGGTAATTGTATCATCAGAATAACCATCACCACCTTCTCTTATTTTGGAATACTTGATAAGGTTTCCCACAACTTTATAACCATAAATATCATTAAAAGGCGTTAAATCCATTTTGCCGTTTGCTTTGTAGATACGTTGCGCAGAAAACTCATCTTCGGCTTTTTCGTTTACCCAAGTGCCGATAAGGAGTTTAGCATCTATGGCAGTGGACTTTTTAGCGGGTTTTTGGGCTTCTTTTTTATCTTCCCTTGTCCAAGTTTCCTTGCGGTCTTTGTCTATTTGGTAGGCAAGTACCTTATCGTTCAAGGTCAAGATTTTATATTCAGCAGGCTCGCCTCCTCCTAAGACTCTGTAAATTAGCCTATCGCCTTTTACTTCGTACTCCGTACCTTGCTCGTTGCCATCACTATACACCTTTTCGGCATCATAATACACCCAAGGCTGAAAACCGTTATCATCTTCGGGCATTACCCATTTACCCAAAATAAGTTTGGCATAGTCAGACGCGGGTTTGGCAGGCAAGTCTTCCTTCGGAGCAATGTTGCTATCCGTTTTGACAGTTTCGATTTTGTCCGTTGGTTTTTGTTTTTCTTGGCAGGCAAGCATCATAACTGCCAAGCCAAGCGATAAGAGCGTTGTTTTCATGTAGGGGAATTGAATATTTTGGAAAACCTTGCCTGCGTGAGTAGGCAAGGATATTTTCAGAAAGGTTTTTAGCGTAAACTTTAGCCTGTACTACAGATGTCGGTTTATTGTTTCACCCATTTATGCGAACCATTTTGTTTCACGCCATTTTTATCCACATGACGACAACCGCCAGAACCTGACACGGGTTTATCTACCGAAGATTTTACCTCACCGCATTGTGAACATTTCCAATTCACAGCCTTTTGTGTAGTATTGCTGTTGGGTGTTCCGCCTATGACTTCTTCTTCTACTCCTTCGGCACTGAGGCGAAAATCTTGTCCGTCTCTTGTTCCTTTATACACAAATGGATTTACACCGATAGGACCTCTGATAACGTCATACTTAAATTCGGTAATCACTTTTTTGTCCTTGTCAGCCAATGCCCATTTGCCATTTTTTTTGAAGAAATAGCCAGCTCCTGTATGGGTTGTTTCCATCACAATATCATACTCTGGAGCAGTAACCTCTTTTCCTGTTTTGTCGATAAAGATTTTTTTACCATTCAGCGAAACCTCCATGCGCTCTTGTCTATACCAATCTAAAAGAGCAGATGGATTTTGAAACATCATACCTTCGTACTGATGAGGTATAACCAGTTTTCCATCATTGTCATAAAACCCCCATTTGCCATTGAGTTTGGCGGGTATTAAACCTGCTTTTGCATCATAATGTGATACTTTTTCAAAGCTTTCTTTTACCACAATTTTGTCGCCTTTTTTAAGGCACAGGTTACCTTTTTTATCAGTACCTTTGTCGATGTTTTGAGCGTAGCTCACGATTGCAATAAATGCAAAACACAGTGTTAGAATTACTTTTTTCATTTGCTTTAGGATTTATGAAAGGTTTAGAATTTTTTTTATCGTTGTAGAAATTTCTTGAACTGTTCTATAGCCTCTTTGCTCTTGAATTTTTGGATAAAGAGTCCGTTGATTTTCCGCTGTTCCGCTTCTGTTTTTTCTTCAGACAGCACTTCTGTTTCGAAGGCATCAAAAGGCGAGGCGTTGTTGATGTCTAAGCCAAGCGGTTCGTTCAAATTGCCAAAAGACAATTCTTTGCTCTGCTCGGCTGTGATATAGACATATTGCACTTCATAAATTTCGTCCTGTTCGTTGAGCGAAAACCACGAGAGTTTGATGTCGTCTTGCGCTTCGCGCAGTACAGCGTAGCAGACTTGCCTGCCTGTGCTGTGCTTGTGTTCGGTAGCTTGCTTGCCTTCCGCCTCGAAGGTCTTGCCTGCCCAAGGACAATCAGCATTTTTAGGATTAGACGTGAAGCGATAGGTATTTTGCGCAAAGGTCATAGTAGAAACAAGACACAATAAGAGTGTGAGAAGGGCTTTTGGCATACAAAGAATTAGCTACAGTTAAAACTAAGATTGATGGTTACGTTTACGTTTTTGGTTTCAGAACCATTGCTTACCGCTACTACGACTGATATTTTGCGGATATCATTACCATTTGGATTGTCATAATATGCATCAAGTAATTGGTCAATCGATGCATTATCACTTTTTACAGTAATTTCGCCTGTGCTACTGTTGATAGTAAGTACACTACCCAAACTTTGCGATACAATGCTGTAGGCAAGCGTTCCGCTTGTCGTAGTGGCATTTACTTTGCCCATAAAGCGTTGATTGGCATTTTCGGGGCAACCTACATAATTGTAGGTAAGGTCTTCAGCAGTGAGTGTAACTTCTTCTTCTTTCTTGCAAGAAGTAAACACCAAGCTCACAAAAAGGAGCAGAGAGAGGAGGGAAAGGAGTTTTTTCATTTTGGGGTTGTTTTTTGATGCAAATGTAGCTCGCCTGCCCATAACAAAAGGGTTACTTTCACGAGGCTATGGTTTATTCTCACAAAACTTATGGTATTTTTCACTAATTTTTTTTTATCGGTTTTTCGTGAGAAAAATGCCTATACTCGTGAAGTCTTGCCTACTATGTGTATGATGTACGCTAATTTTGCGTTTGATGAAACTGCTACTTTGCTTGTGCCTTGTTTGTGGACTTGCCTGCCCGCTTTTTGCACAAAGCCCTTATCTATATGCGTACTCCCAAAACTTGCCTACCAAAACTATCTATGATATGTTGGCAGACAGGCAAGGGTGCATCTATTTGGGTACAGACAGGGGACTTTTTCGCTCCAATGGCAAACAAGCTACGCTCATTCCCTCGCCTGAAGCACGACAAACGGACATTACCTATTTGCAAGAAGATAACATGGGGCGGTTGTGGGGAATGAATTTTGCACGACAACTTTTTTATACCAAACACGATACACTTCGAGTTTTTCCTCTCAAAGACCAAGACATCACAGGGGCTATTGTGAGTTTTGCGCATACAAATAATCAAATTTGGGTATTGAGCAATAAATCCTTGGTAAGCTATGATGCCAAGACTTTTCGCAAACTTTTTGATTATACAGTGGCAGGCAAGGACTTTACCCAGATAACCAGTTTTAACAATGCCATTTACATAGCCACTGAATACCAATTTATGATTTTCCAAGAAAATCATACCTTTGTTACTGAAAGCACGCCAACAGGTTTTGAGGTAAGTTTTAGTGCATACAAAGGCGAATTGCACGCCATACAACGCCGAGAAGTAAAGCCTCCTCTGAAGCACGCTTCGCTTCGGTGGCGTGAAAAAAAACAGATGCGCTTGCCTGATATGGACTTGCCTACTTCGGTTTTTGTGTATCAACAAGTGGCTACCAAACAACAAATGTGGCTTTGTACGAGGCAGGGCGGTTATAGCCTTGACCCCGAAACGGGCAAGACGCGCCTTATTTTTCCTTACAAAAACATGACCGACATTGTGCAGGATTATCAAGGGAGTTTTTGGATAAGCACCCTCGACGAAGGGCTTTGGTTTTGTCCTTCTTTGCAAAATGTGGTGTATGCCTTGCCTACCCAAAGCGAGCGCAAAATAGCTCTTTCTTCTGTATATTTGTTTGAGGGTGAATTGTATTTTGGTACAAACAATGGGCAAATCTTAAAAACAACCCTCCCAAACAGTACATGGCAAACTCTCTGCAAAGCCTCTCATAGCGAAATAAGACGCATAGCTTTTGATGCACAAGGCAGGCAATTTGTGGCGGGTTTAGGCTTATTTGATTTGCATGGAAATAAAAAAAATGACATAGCTTTGATGAAAGATGCTTGTTTTGGTACATACATACAAAAAGCCCCTCGCCAAAATGGAGAGGGGTTTGGGGTGAGGCTACCACTCTTATTTTTATCTCAACCGTATGGAATTTATTTATATTTATTGAAAGATACAGCTACACAAAAATTAGGCGATTTCACAAAATCTACACAAGGCTCAAAAATGAGCCAACACACCGTTTTGGCGACTCACCTCACAAAGCGCAGTTATAGTGTTATCTCACACCCTGAAAAACCAATTTTTTGGGTGGGCTATGATGATGGCTTGGTGCAATATGATTTGGCAGGCAAGCCCCAAACCATCGAAACGCCTGATAAAAAACCTATTATAGCACACGCGCTGGCTATAGATGGGCAGGCAAGGCTTTGGGTAGGCACATTTCAGCAAGGGCTTTTTGTGTTTGAAGGAACAAAATTGATAGCACACCTACAGGCAGGCAAGGAATTGAAAAACAATCATATCTATAAACTTGTAGCAGAAAAAGAACGAATGTGGCTCAGCACTGAAGCAGAAATTGGCTATGTAGATTTGAAAAATTGGCAATACACAGACGTATTGGCGCAAAGCGGGCTTTCGAGTAGTTTTGACTACAAAGATTTTTATCCTGATGAGGCAGGCACATGGATTGCGATGCCCCAAAGCGTGATGTATATTTCGCATTTTGCTCAAAATAAACAACTTGCGTTGCGCCTATTGCCTATTCAAGCGGTGGGAAATCATACTTTCAAGATAGAGGCTTTGCACTATAAAAATCCGTTGAGAGTAGAAATCAAATACCGCTTGAAGGGATTTGACACTGAGTGGCAGACTACCCAAGACGCACAAGCGTTGCTTCGATTCAATCATTTGCGTAAAGGAAATTATATCCTCGAAGTATATGCACAAGATGCTATCACAAAACTCAAAAGCAACGTACAAACCTATCAATTTAGCGTTCCTGCGCGTTGGTGGGAAACGTGGTGGTGGTATATGATAGTTTTGGCGACTGTAAGTGCTTTGATTTTTGGGCTTACCTACCTTTTTTTTGAGCGCAAACGCAAAAAACAACTCCTCAAAGAGCAACTTTGGATTTCGCAACTGAAAGCCCTGCGAGCGCAAATGAACCCGCATTTTTTGTATAATATTCTGAATACTGTGCAAGGCTTGGTATATAGCAACCGCAAGACCGAAGCAAGCGAATTGTTGGGCAATTTCAGCGACCTGATGCGCAAAAGCCTACAAAGTTCTGAAAATGCGTATATTTCTTTGCGCGAAGAATTGGATATATTGGCGTTGTATTTACTGCTCGAAAAAGCGCGTTTTGATGAAAGTTTTGAGTACGAACTTGCCTACCCCAATATACAAAGCTATATGCACCTGAAAATCCCTTCTATGCTTATCCAGCCTTTTGTGGAAAATGCCATCAATCACGGACTTTTGCACAAAAAAGGCGCGAAAAACTTGAGGATACATTTTGATATAAAATCTGAAGCCAATTATCACGCGCTCACTGTTATGATAGACGATAACGGCATTGGCAGGCAAGCCTCTGCTGAAATCAACCAACGTTTTCAGAAAAAATCGCTCGGTTTCTCCACTCGCGCCACCAACCAGCGCATCAAACTCTTGAATTTAGACCAAAAAAATCATATCGCCTGCCACATTCATGATAAAGTGCAAGGCACAAAAGTAGAAATTGTTATTCACATTCCTATCACTTAAACCTCCCTCCCAGCCTCCCTCCAAAATGGAGGGAGGAGAAAAAGCCCCTCTCCAATTTGGAGAGGGGTTGGGGAGAGGTTAAAACCTAATCTCCCATGCTCAAAACAATCCTTGTAGATGATGAACAAATGGCACGCAATGTATTGCGTGGTATTTTAGAAGAAAATTTTGCTGACAAAATAGCCATTATAGCAGAATGTAAGGACGTTCCCGAAGCTGTAAAAACTATCCACAAACTCAAGCCTGACCTTGTGTTTTTGGATATAAAAATGCCTACCTACAATGGATTTGACTTGTTGGAGTTTTTTGAGGAAGGGCAAATCAATTTCAAAATTGTATTCGTAACAGCTTATAGCGAATATTCTTTGCAGGCTTTCGAGATTTCGGCAGTAGATTATTTGCTCAAACCTGTCCGCGTAGAGGCGGTAGCGCGTGCTTTACAAAAAATGGAAGCCTTGCCTGCCCAACCGCATGAAGACAAGCACTACAGAACACTTTTGGAGAATTTACAATATCCACAAGAGCGCAAAATGACCTTGCCTACTGCCGATAATGTGTATATCGTGCGATTTTCAGATATTTTGTATATAGAAGCAGATGGCTCGTATTGTAATTTTCATACAGAAAATCAGGGCGTTATTATGGTTTCGAAGCGTTTGGCGCAATTTGAATATTTGGAACAAACAGGCGTTTTTTTTCGCAACCACAGGAGCTACATGGTAAATATAGACAAAATCCAACGCATCGACAAACGCAATCTTACGCTACTTATGTCGAATGGTAAAGAAGTGGGCTTGGCGCAAGATAGGAAAAATGATTTATTGCTGAGATTGGAATAGGAAAGTGAATAAGTTACTTTTATCATATATTGTGTATTATTGCGTTATTTTAAAAAAAATATTTTTTATGAAAATTCTCCTATCCGTCCTTTCGCTTCTGTGTGTTCTTGCCTGCCCTCTTTGGGCGCAAAAAGACTATGCTACCAAAAATTCTAAAGCCATTAGCCTCTACGAAAAAGCTGATGAGTACTTCAAAGAACGCCGTTTTGACGAAGGTATGGACTGCCTGAAGAAAGCCATCGCCAAAGATGATAACTTTGCAGAAGCGCATTACAAGATGGCATACACTTACCAAGTCTTCAAGCAAGAGGCAAATGCGATGGCGGCTTACAGAAAAACTATAGCTGTATCCAAAGAAAATCCCAAATTTAAAAGAGCTTATTACAATGTAGGCTTGTATGAGCTGAGGCAAGGAAATTATACAGAAGCAAAACGCTTGGCACAGCTTTTCTTAAATGCCACAACCACACCCAGCGAAAAAGCTACCCAAAAACAAATGCAGAAAGTAGTGGCAGATTGTGATTATGCACAGGCAAATATGAAAAATGCCTCTGAAATCACACCCATCAAACTTGCCTCCCCCCTGAACCAGCACTATCTACAGTATTATCCTTACCTTACAGGCGACCAGAAAACTATCGTCTATACTGCCCGCGAAACACCCGCCCCAAATCAAGTAGATTCAGAAGAAAATATCTATGTGGCTTATGCTGAAGGGGCAGGTTGGACAAAGCCCACGATGCTCTCTCCTGTCATCAACAGTCCTGAAAACGAAGGAACAGCAAGTATCTCGGCTGATGGCAGAACCATCGTCTTTACGGTCTGCGACCAAAGTGGCGCAAGACAGAATATGGGGCAATGCGACCTTTTTATCTCCAAAAAAGTAGGCGAGGATTGGACAAAACCCATCAACTTGGGGCGCAATGTAAACTCCCGTTTTTGGGAATCGCAACCTTCGCTCTCAGCAGATGGCAAAATGTTGTATTTCATCTCCTCGCGTGAGGGAGGCAAGGGAGGCAAGGACATTTGGTTCTCCAAACTCGGAGATGATGACAAGTGGCTACCCGCCCAAAATCTTGCAGAAGCAAATACAGATTCTGAAGAAACATCGCCCTTCATACACCCCAACGGCAAGACGCTTTTCTTTAGCTCGAATGGCAGGGAAGGTTTTGGGGCGTTGGACATCTACAAAATGGAGTACATCAACAAAGTATGGACTGCCCCTCAAAACTTGGGCTACCCCATCAATGACCACAAAGACCAATTCGGGCTTTTTGTTACTACAGATGGGCTTCGCGGAGTCTATTCGGTGGATAAAATGGAAAATGGCAAGCCCACAAGTGAGCTGTATGAGTTCAACTTGCCTGCCCCCGCACGTCCCACTTTCCAAAGCAATTATGTGAAAGGCATCGTCTATGACAGCAAAACCAAAGCAAAACTTGAGGCAAAAATAGACCTTTTTGACCTCACAAGCAAAGAAAAGCAAGCCTCTATAGCTTCTGATAGAGTAAATGGCAACTATATGCTTGTCCTCAATTCTGGGGCAGAATATGGCTTGGAAGTCCATAGAAAAGGCTATGCGTTCAAAAGCCTCAGCTTCAATTATACTGAAGGCAAAGACATGAAACCGCTTGAGATAGATATTCCGCTTGAGCCAATAGCGCAAGGCACGATTTTTACACTAAATAATGTGTTTTTTGATTACAATAAATTTACGCTACAAGATAAATCTAAAACTGAACTCGATGGATTGGTAAAATTCATGCAAGACAATCCCGAAGTAAAAGGCGAAATATCAGGGCATACAGACAATATCGGCTCGGCTGATGCCAACAAGACACTCTCACTGAACCGCGCCCACGCTGTCCGCGATTATATAGTAGCGGGAGGGATTGAAGCCTCGCGCCTTACCTACGTGGGCTATGGCTCTACCAAGCCTGCCGTACCAAATGATACAGAAGATAATAGGGCAAAGAATAGAAGGATTGAGTTTAAAGTGCTTTAATTCCTTCTCTATTTTTGGTTCTTCAAAGTTATTACGGAATATTCTGTAGGACAGGCTGGAAGCCTGTTCATTATTTAAAACAACAGTTTTGCCTCCGCAATAGCTTTCGAAGAACCGTTTTTTGTAATCATTTGGTAGGCAAGTTCAAACTGAAAGTTACATAAGGAACGAGTGGTCAGTCTTAGTTAAATGTTCGTTTTTTTTTCGGTTGGCAATCCGCTTGCGGTTGTCAATCCGAAAAAAAGACAGCGAACAAATAAGAAAGACTGACCACGAGTAAAAAATAACTTGAGAATATTTAGCCACGCTGTAAGCGTCTGTTATCGTGCTTTTACGCGGTTAGGCAATACCAACAGACGCTTACAGCGTGGCTTCGCGTGAGCGAAATTATCATGTTATTTTATTTTCATTCCTAAAAACCTATTTTGGGTTAGAGGCTAAACATTCTGCCCTATTTTGCGTATATCATGAAGTAAAAAAAACGTATTTTATGAAATATTGGCTCTCTTATTTGTTATTTTTTCAAATCCTTGCCTTGCCTGCCCAAAACTGGGAAGAACTGAACGCCAAGGCTATGCAAGCCTATAACACCCACAAAATAAAAGACGCGCTTGAGCTTTGGCAAAAATCCAAAGAAGAAACTGAAAAAAAATTTGGACTTAAAAGTATTCATTATGCGACTGCCCTGAACAATGTGGCTTTTGCCTACAAAGCACTCGGAGAGTACAATGAAGCGGCACCACTCTATAAGCAAGCCACTGAAATAGTCAAAAATGTAGAAGGCGAAAATAGTTTGCTGTATGCCTCTGCCCTGAATAATTCAGGGGAACTCGAACGGATATTGAATAATCTGCCTGAAGCTGAAAAATTGCACCTCAAAGCCCTCGAGATTCGCCAAAAAAAGGTAGGCACAGACCATGCCTATTGCGCACAGTCGCACAATAATCTGGGATTGGTGTATGAAAACACAAAACAATACGATAAAGCTGTCCTTGCCTACCAAGAGGCTATCAGAATCGTAGGCAAGGCATTGGGCGAAAAACACCCTTTTTATGCCCGCAGTTTGCACAACCTTGCCCAAACTTATGCCACCCAAAACGCTTGGGATAAGGCGGAATCTACCTACCAAAACTTGCTAAAAGTACAAGAAAACATCACTGGCAAAAAAGATGAACTATACATCAATATTTTGTGCGAACTTGGTATGGTATATTACAATCAAGCCAAATATGCCCAAGCCGAGCCTATTTTGAAAGAAGCACTTGCACTGAAACAAGAATTTTATCCACCTAAACACCCCGAAGTCAAACGAACGCAGATAGACCTCATAGAAGTATTTGAAAAACAAGGCAAGACTTCAGAGGCAAACGATTTGAAAAAGTAATAATATGTACTAACTTTGCAACCATTATGAGCAAAAAAATAGTAAATGTAGGCAATATAGCTTGTGGAAGCGAGCCATTGTTTTTGATTTCGGGACCTTGTGTCATTGAAGAAGAAAGCATCATGATGCGCACTGCCGAGCATCTCAAAGGTGTAAGCGAGCGGCTGGGGATACAGATGATATTCAAGTCGTCTTTTCAAAAAGACAACCGTAGCTCCGTACAGTATTATGACGGACCTGGACTGGAGAAGGGGCTGGAAGTCCTTGCCAAAATCAAACATGAGTTTGGGTTTCCGATACTTTCAGATATACACTATCCAGAGCAAGCAAAGTCGGCAGGCGAGGTGCTTGATGTGATACAAATACCCGCGTATCTGTGTATGCAGACTACACTCATGGTCGCTTCTGCCAAAACAGGCAAGACTGTCAATATCAAACATGGGCAGTTCCTTGCACCTGAAAACATGAAACACCCCATCAAAAAAATAGAAAGTACAGGCAACGAGAATATCATACTTACAGAGCGCGGCTATACTTTTGGGTACAATGACTTGATAGTCGACCCGCGTGCCTTTTATCACATGAATCAGCTTGAGTATCCTGTGGTCTTTGATGTTACGCACTGTATCCGCAAATATGGTATCCCCAGTGCCGATGCTAAAGGCGGGGCGCGTGAGTTCTTGCCTACCCTCGCGCGGGCAGGTGTAGCGGCAGGAATAGATGGGCTTTTTATCGAAACGCACCCTACACCCCAAACCGCCCTCTGTGATGCCGCAAGTCAGCTTTGTGTATTTGATTTGGAGGAGTTTATGAAGCCTTTGATAGCCTTGCACGCTATCACACGCCAATATGCGCACATGAAGATTGAATATTGATTGGATATGTTTTGCGTGGTAGGCAAGGTTTTTTGTACCTCTACCTTCTACCCTCAAACCTAT
>JAAFJK010000769.1 GCA_013298105.1 Cytophagales bacterium | reverse complement strand
ATATTGTCATGGAAAGAGTAAACGAACTTGAGGCTATCATTCACGCCACCTTGAAAGAATATCTCAAGGATTTGCAACAGCCCAATAATGCACATCTTGAGTTCATCACAGTAGCTGATGATGCTCGAAAACATTATCAAATTATTGCTATGGGCTGGGAAAATTACTATCGCGTTTTCAATATGCTGTTCCATTTGGATATTTTAGAAGATAAGATTTGGGTGCAAGAGGATAAAATGGAAGACAGTATTGCAGAAAAATTATTGGAACATGGCGCAACTAAACAAGAAATTGTGTTAGCATATTTTCCCGAATCACACCGAAAAAGGACTGAATATGCAGTCAAATAAATAATCAAAATTATGAAAGCAGTCGTAATAGGTGCAGGCTTTGCGGGTATATCCGCCGCCACCAAACTCGCACAAGAGGGTTGGGAAGTAGAAGTAGTCGAAAAAAACGACATAGCAGGAGGCAGAGCGCGTGTCTGGGAAAAAGACGGATTCGTGTTTGATATGGGTCCGAGCTGGTATTGGATGCCCGATGTATTTGAATGGTATTTCAAGCAATTCAATCACAACGTTTCAGACTTTTATGACTTAGTGCGCCTGAATCCATCATATCGGGTAGTATTCAGTGAGGAGGAAAGCTGGGACATTCCTGCTGATTTGGACGAATTTAAGGCATTGCTTGAGCAATACGAGGCAGGCAGTGGCGCAAAATTGGACGAATTTTTGGCACAAGCCCAATACAAGTATCAAGTCGGCATACACGACCTCGTACACAAACCGAGTCTTTCTGCGCTTGAGTTTGTAGATACGCGCCTGCTGGGGGCTTTATTCAAAATGGACGTTTTTCAATCTTTTGAAAAGCACGTCAGGCGTTTTTTCAAACACCCCAAAATCTTGCAACTCATGGAGTTTCCTGTGTTGTTTTTGGGGGCTTTGCCCAAGAATACACCCGCCCTATATAGCCTCATGAATTATGCCGATATTCAGCTCGGCACGTGGTATCCTATGGGCGGAATGCACAAAATCATAGCAGGTATGGTGCGCGTAGCGGAAGAAAAAGGTGTAAAATTTCATTATAATCAGCCTGCCCAACACATAAAAATACAAGGCAACAAAGCTATAGGTGTGCTTACGCCCGACCTGAACCTGAATGCAGATATAGTCATAGGAGGCGCAGACTATCACCACATAGAGCATAAGCTCTTGCCTGCCCACCTACAGACCTACAGCGAAAAGTATTGGCAGACGCGGACTTTCGCGCCTTCTTGTATGATTTATTACTTGGGAATTGATAAAAAACTCACGAATCTGAAGCACCACAATTTGTTTTTTGATACAGATTTTGGACTTCACTCGAGAGAGATTTACGAAACCCCGCGTTTTCCTACGAATCCACTTTTTTATGTATCTTGTCCTTCGCTTACAGACAAAAGTGTGGCACCTGAAGGGTGCGAAAACTTATTTATTCTTATACCCATAGCCACAGATTTGCCTGATTCTCAAGCCATGCGCGACCATTATTATGAATTGGTCATGAATCGGCTTGAGCGCGTTACGGGGCAAGAAATCCGCAAGCACGTGATTGTGAAGCGTGATTTTGCTCAAGCGGACTTTGTAAAAGATTACAATGCCTGTAGGGGAAATGCCTACGGATTGGCAAATACACTGATGCAAACGGCTATCCTAAAACCAAGTCTGATGAGCAAAAAAGTCAAAAATTTGTATTTTACAGGACAGCTCACAGTGCCTGGTCCGGGCGTTCCGCCCTCGCTTATTTCTGGGCAAGTAGTAGCACAGGAGATTTTGAAAAGGAAGCAGTAAAATGAATTAGGGTAACTATTTAGCCCCAACCCCAAAGGAGAGTTTTTGTGTAAGTTTGGATTTAAACTTGCCTACCAAAACACTAAAATAGGCGAAAATTGGAGATAATTCTCCCCTTTGGGGTAGGAGGCTAAATAATTACCAAAAAAGACTGACCACTGCAGGGTTACAAATTAGGAAGGAGTCCAAGACCATTTGTAACCAACTCCTTTGATAGTTTTGATGTAGTCTTCGCCTATTTTCTCACGTATTTTGCGAATATGGACATCTACAGTGCGGGAAAGGATATATACATCTTCGCCCCATATCGCCTGCAAAAGCTCATCACGACTAAATACCTTGTCAGGATTTTGCGCTAAAAAATATAAAAGTTCAAATTCCTTTTTTGGAAAAGGCAATAATTCATCTTTGAAGGTGACGGTATAGCTTTCGCGGTCTATCCAAATATCGCCTATTTTTAAAGAATTTTGTACTTGTCCATTTTTTTCTTTATCTCGTCTGAAAAGTGCCTGAATCCTACTTACAAGCGCACGCGGGCGTATGGGTTTGATGATATAGTCGTCTGCACCCACTTCAAAAGCGGCTACTTCTGAATACTCCTCCAACCTTGCAGTAAGAAAAACCAAATATTTGTCTTTGGTTTCAGGCATTTCACGCAATCTTCTACCCACTTCTACCCCATCAAGTTTGGGCAACATAATATCCAACAAAATCAAATCTGGTACGAAGGATTGAGCTATAGAAAGCGCGTCTAAACCATTGGCAGCAGTTTGGACTTGATAGCCTGACTTCTCAAGATTGTATGCCAATAAATCTATAATATCCGCATCATCATCAACTACAAGGATTTTCGGTTTGTTTGTGTTAAGATTTTCCATAGAAAGTGGTCTTTAGATTTGCAAAGATAGCACAGATAGTTGATTCGTAGTAGTGAAACCTATATTATGTTTTGGTTAAGTTTTAAATGCAATTTTTTATTCTATTTATAGTCTAAAAATCAGCTTTTTTTACAATAATTTCCTAATTTCGCGTTCTATTTATTCCAAACTATGGCTATATCTCTCAAAAAAGGTGGTTCGTTGAATCTAACCAAAAAAGAACCTGCCCTACAAAAAATCCTCATAGGATTGGGCTGGGCGCAGATGGCAGGCAAGTCGATAGACCTTGATGCCTCTGTTTTTATGCTTACAAAAGAGGGCAAACTACCCGCAGATGAGTTTTTTGTTTTTTTCAATAACCTAAAATCACCTGATGGAAGTATCCAACATACAGGCGACAATCGCACAGGCGTAGGCGAGGGCGATGATGAGATGATATTGGCAAATCTACCGCTCATATCTTCCAAAGTACAAGAAATTCTTGTGGTTGTGTCTATCCATGAAGCTGATACAAAGCATCAAAATTTTGGTATGTTGCAAGATGCCTATATTCGGCTGATAGATGTAGAAACGAACAGGGAAGTTTTGCGTTATGACCTTGACCAAGAATTTGGCAACTGCACAGAGATAGAATTTGGCAGGTTTTGTTTGCAAGAAGGTGAATGGCATTTTATAGCTTCGGGCATTGGCTCAAGCATATCTTTGCAAGGTTATGTGGATAAGTATATTTGACAAAATGCCTTGCCTGCCCACACTATTTATCTAATCATGTTTGTTTCAGTTTTTCAAAGTATTTGCAACAACCGCACTAAAACTGCTACAAAACACCTTGCCTGCCCATAATGCCAAAAACCAATTGTGTTGATTTTAGTACGAATTAGTTCGGCATTCTGTTTCTGTCGCAACAGGCACGTTACAAACGTGCATCTATTTGAAGTGCGTAGTCATAGACTACGCACAACAGGGGTTCAGTTTTGACAACTTTTTAAAAGTTGTCAAAACTACCAAAAACCAAGTTTATTTGAAATATGCCTTCACACAGTTATCAAAAACCGTAATAACTTTCTAAGAACCACATTTGATAAAATGCAATTGTATTCAGCCCTCATTATCCAAAATAAACCATAACCCTGTGAACTCAACACCATTAACCCCCTCTTTGTCTTTAGAAGAATTGCAAAAGATAAAAGAAGCCATAAAACCTATTTTGGAACGAAAAAAAACAGATGTAAAAACATCTATATCCAAAATAGTGCAAAATAAAGAACAAAAGTAGGTTTGTTTTTTTTTAGCTAAATCTGCCTTGCCTGCCACGCGGTAGGCAAGGTTTTGTCTGTTTTTGCAAAGTAGCTACTCCGTTGTGCGAAGTTTGCAACTTCGCACTAAAAATGGTTTGGCAGTTTGCAACTGCCCAAATGCGATAGCATTTGTAGCAACCGCACTAAAACCGCTACAAAACACCTTGCCTGCCCAAAATACCAAAAACCAATACAAAAGGTAGTTCTTGCCTTTTGTATTGGTTTTCGCTCGGTGTTCTGTTGCTATCGCAACAGGCACGTTGCAAACGTGCATCTATTTGAAGTGCGTAGTCATAGACTACGCACAACAGGGGGAAATGTACATGATAGAAAAGCATCAGTCTATTCGCATATCCAGTTTTACAGGTATGATTTCGGCAGTACCATTAGGCAAGATTTCTACAATATAATACCGCTTCATCTTCTCTAAATACTTCAGTGCCTGTTTATAGGTAAGCGTATTGATATACGCTTTTAGTTGCTCTAAAGTACGAATAGGATAGTTGTTTAGTATATTTTGAGATACGACTTGAGATAAACTGCGGTCTGCACAGTCAAATTGCAAAGGAGAACCATCATACAAAGGGAAATAATGATACCCGAAAGAACGTTCGTATTTGGTATCATATAGTTTCCAAGAGGTACTCCACTCATCTACTTTAACAGTATCTATTTTAAGATACAAGGTATCTTTTGAATAGTTTTGAGTATATCCAAATTGATACGAAAATAATGATAAAATGACAATAAACAACGAATAACGCATATTTTTACTTTTAGTTACAATGAAATTTTCTTGATTTGGAGTAAATACTTTTTTTGTTATTTGAACTTTTTTCAAGTTCTTTTTTAGTTCTATTCATAATTATAGGCACATAATCAAGAAAAAGTCCTTCTGTAGTCAGCGCATAACATTCTTCTTGAGTAATACCTGCACCTGTATTTTGTGCCCACTCGAATATGCCATCTGCTAATTTTTGCCTGTATTTTCCGACAGCCATAAGGTTATGATGAGGTACATTATGTCCAAACTCTGCATGATGTGGGTGGGTGTTGTATGCTCTGTTGTGCGAAGTTTGCAACTTCGCACTAAAAATGGCATGGCAGTTTGCAACTGCCCAAATGCGATAGCATTTGTAACAACCGCACTAAAACCGCTACAAAACACCTTGCCTGCCCAAAATACCAAAAACCAATACAAAAGGTAGTTCTTGCCTTTTGTATTGGTTTTCGCTCGGTGTTCTGTTGCTATCGCAACAGGCACGT
>JAAFJK010000147.1 GCA_013298105.1 Cytophagales bacterium | reverse complement strand
TTTTTTGTTTAAGGAACGAGTAAAAAGAAGTGCCGAGTTTGTCATTGTGAGCAAAGCGAACAATCTCCACATGACAATTTTTAATGTGTTGAAAATAAAGCGATTTATAAAATTGTCTATTTGGTTCTTCGAAAGTTATTGCGGAGGCAAAACTGTAGAACAGGCTTCCAGCCTGTTGTTTCAAATGATAAACAGGCTGGAAGCCTGTTCTACAGAATATTCCGCAATAACTTTCGAAGAACCCATTATTTTTTATTTGTGCCTAATTTTTCAATTCAAAATTTTTCTTATACCTATCGTTAGCCCGCTTGATAGTCGGTTATCTCTTTTGTCTAAGATAGTATTCAAAAAAACGGTACGCGCAAGGTTTTTCGCTTCAGCGTAGTCTGTACCTTCTGCATGAAGTGAACTAAAATCTAAAGCTCCAGCTAAAGATATAGCCCAATGCTTGCTCAAAATCCTCGTAAGATACAGTTGATAGCGTGCGCCAAAATTCTCAAAAGGACGCACTTGATAAGCTCGCCCAAGCGAGCGCAAAAGATGATATGCCACCACTTCCGTATTCATTTCCCACTTCCGTTTTTGGAAAATCCTGCACCCCACGCCATACCCGTATTGCCAAAAAGGTTTGGCAGGGTAGGGGCGTATTCCTATCTGGGCAAGGGTATAAAAATAAGGCGTACCCGACCGAATGATAAAATTCATAAAAAGCTGCTCATTCATCGAAAGTTCAAGGTTTTTGTAGCCTCCATGTCGGACAATATTTACCAAGCCCACTTGCTTAAGGTTTTGGGACGAATCCGCATAATTGAAAAGCCCGACTTGCCAACCTTGTTTGCTCTTGCCTGCCACATTTATCAGTCCTGCTACCTGCACTGCTTCCATGCGTCCAAGTGCCACATTTATCAGTCCCGCCACCTGAAAACCTATTGTTTGGCGCAGATTTATGTTCATCAACCCGCTTACCTGTGCGCCTTTTATGCCCTCTGCGCATATATTCAGATATCCACCCGCTTGCACACCTGAAGTATGTCTGCGATTGACATTCAAAAAACCACCTAATTGCACGCCCGATACAGAGTCACGAACGGCATTAAAAAAACCAGCTATTTGCACGCCCTTGACCTTGCCTGCCACCGCATTAAAAAAACCACCTATCTGTACTTTTTCTACATCGCCGCGATTCAGGTTCGCAAAACCACCCAGCTCAAACTCACTTACGCCTGCATTGTAGCCTATGAGCGCGTTGAAAGAAAACGAATTGCGGACAAGCCCACTCAAGATATGGTTTGTGCCGAGCATAGGCAAAAAAGAAAATTGCGCTTTGCGCCAAAAACTTTCTTTCACGTTTTGGGCGTGTATGATTTGTATTTTTGGGACAAGCGGCGTGTATCTTGCAGGGGTAGGCAAGGCGGGTAAGCCTTTCGAATCTAAAGGCTTCAGGTTAGGCATTGGTTCAAGCTCTACGCGCACAAAAGGCGTGTTTTGGGCAGGCAAGGTCAGGGTTTGTGGATAGTAATGTGCTTTTGCAAAAGATATTTTCAGTTCACTTTGGAGCGTTTCGACTTGAAATTCAAAAAAACCATTCGCATCACTTAAGGTAGCCGAAAGACTGCTTTTTTCATAGACACTTGCCTGCGCTACACGCGCTTGAGTCGTTTTTTCTATCACATAGCCGCTTATGAGTACGCGCACAGGGCGAGTTTCGGCTTGTTGGCTTTGGATAGGTAAGTTGCTTTTTTGTAAAATGATATAATTGTTTTTGGCTTTGAGTTTGATGGCATTGCCAAAAGCCTGATGCAAGGCTTCGCGCACCGAAACACCCCGCAAATCGGCACTTATGACAGGAAAACCCACAAAAATTTGGGGATTATAAGAAAACCGTATGCTTGTCTGAAGACTGATAAGCTCCAAGAACTTTTCTGCCGATACGCCCTTTACTTGTAGTTGTACGGTCTTTTCGGTAGGCAAGGTGTTTTGTGCCTTGCCTGCCCAACCCGCCAAAAACAGGCACAGACATAATACAGTCCTTGCAAATTTGCATTTTATAGCTAAACTATCTAACTTTGCACTTCTAAAATAATTCATTTTATTAACATCATGGTTTACGTTTGTAGAAAAGAGCATTTTAACGCCGCACATAGATTATTCAACCCCGCATGGACAAAGGAAAAAAACTGCGAGGTCTTTGGCGCATGCGCCAATGAGCATTTTCATGGACACAATTTTGAACTGATTGTAACAGTAAAAGGACAACCCAACCCTGATACGGGCTTTGTGATAGATATGAAACGCCTCAGCAAAATCATCAAGGTAGAAATCATAGAAAAACTTGACCACAAGAATCTGAACATAGAGGTTGATTTTTTGAAAGATAAAATGCCGAGTTGTGAGGTAGTTGTGATGGAGATTTGGCGCATACTCGCCCCCAAGATTGCGGAAGCCTCCGACAACGCCGCCCTTCTCCATCGTATCCAAATGTACGAAACACACAACAATTTTGTGGAATATTATGGAGAATAGCATACGCTATGCGTAATAGAGCCGCAAAATTGGACAAAATTACGGAAAGTAAAAAAAACTTTCTAAAAAATTTGCATATCTCAATTCGATATCCTACCTTTGCACTGCGGAGAAGTGTACCGGTTGCACGTGAGGCTCATAACCTCGAGGTAGTAGGTTCGATTCCCACTTCCGCATCTAAAAAAGCCAAACAATTTGTTTGGCTTTTATTTTAGACTTTAGTTTTATTGTTAAAATCTATTTTTTATGAAAGTATTTGTTATATTTTGCTTGTTATTTGCGTTCGTATTTCTTAACTTTGCTGAAAGTTATGCCCAATGTGCTATGTGTAGAGCAAGCGTATCGAGTAGTGTGAGCGAAAACGGCAATTTAGCTAAAAACCTAAATACAGGGATTCTGTATCTTGCCGCAATGCCCTATCTTTTGATAGCTACCCTCGCATGGCTTTGGTACAGACATAGCAAAAAACGCCATGAATCCTTCCACATTTCTTCAAAGTTTTCTCAAAGCTAAATGCCCGCACTGCAGGCAAGGCGAGATATATACACACTCACCCCTGAATCTTACCAAATTTGGGGCTATGCACAAGCACTGTGCGCACTGTGGATACAGGTACGAAATAGAACCAGGCTTCTTCTTCGGTGCGATGTATGTGAGCTATGCTTTTCAGATAGCCATATTGATAGGCAGTGGGATATTGGTTTCACTTTTTTTCAAAGAGCCACCTATTTGGGTTTATGTGGTTACGGTAGCTTTTTTTATAGTGCTTACGTTTCCATTTTCGTTCAGATTTTCGCGCTTGATTTGGCTATATCTATTCGTAAACTACGAACCGAATGCACCCAAAATAGAAAAAAGAAAGGGCTAATTTTTTTTTCACGCTTCTCAAAGACCATGACAAGCGTGGAAAAATATTTTTATTTTGTAACTATTTAGCCCCCAGCCCCAAAGGGGAGTTTTTGTGTAAGTTTGGATTTAAACTTGCCTACCAAAACACTAAAATAGGCGAAAATTGGAGATAATTCTCCCCTTTGGGGCAGGG
>JAAFJK010000263.1 GCA_013298105.1 Cytophagales bacterium | reverse complement strand
GGCGAACAAGTATTTTTCAGTACCAACCAAAAAGAGCTTTGGGACGGTACAGTGGCAGGCAAGGTCGCCCCTGCAGGTGTGTATGTCTGCAAAATAAAATACCTCGAAAGACCAAATGGGAAAGAAAAGCAGTTTATACGATATGTAAACATTGTTCGATAAAACCAAAACCCACAAAGCCTTCATAGACTTTGTGGGTTTGTAATCTAAAATATTTCCAGTCCTTCGAAAGCTATTGCATGAGTTTGAAAAAAAGTCGTTATAATCAAAAAAGTGAATAACTTTGCAACACAACTAAACCCTATAAAACGTGAGAAACTCTGTCATAGAACTTATTTTTGAAATTGCCAAAGACAAAAACGCCTTTGATCAAATAGAAAACTACTTTACAAATATTGACAAACAAAAGCTTGGAGAAAATATCATAGCGTGCGGCATTCTGCCTGAAGCCTTTAATCACGACAGTTCAGAGGAAAAGTTGTGGGCTCAATATTCAGACATCATTTTAGCTAAAGCACTCACATTTTTAGATATTCCTTCAGAAGTTTTGCGAGCAAGAGGCAACTCTGCTGATGTTTTTGGCAAAGCACAAGGTTACTCTTTGGTAGGTGATGCAAAGACTTTCAGATTGAGCAGAACAGCTAAAAACCAAAAGGATTTCAAAATAAAATCATTAGATGATTGGCGTAGGGCAAACAATTATGCCTTGTTAGTAGCACCTTTGACACAGTACCCACAACGTAAAAGCCAAATTTACGAACAGGCTATAGATAAAAATGTAACCTTAATTTCCTACACTCACTTAAGTTTTTTGCTCAATTTTCATCAAAAAAATCAAAATTTGAACTTGCTTTGGGAAACAGGCAATCGTTTAAAGACACAATTCAAACCTTCAGAATATCAAAGCTCTGCAAATTATTGGGCTGAAATAGATAAGGCAACTTGTGAAATTGTCAATCAAAATGAAACTGAATTACAAACGTATAAAAACTTTGAGATACAAAAAACCCAAGAAATAGGAGAAGAAGGCATTAATTTTTGGCAAGACAGAATCAAGGAATATAAACAACTGAGCCAAGAGGAGGCAGTAAAGAAATTGATAAAAGCGGAAAAAATTGAGGCTAAAATTAAAACTATCCAAAAAGCTATTCAAGATTTAGAAATCTAAGTGTTTTTTTGTAATTTTGCATAAATTTAAGCCAATGAACACTGAATTTCTGAACAAAATTACCTGTGGTGACTGTAGAAAATTGCTACCCAAATTAGACAAAGAAAGTATCCACCTTTTTTTGTCTGATATTCCTTATGGCATCAATTTAGACGAATGGGACGTTTTACACAATAATACTAATTCTGCTTTATTAGGAAGTTCGCCTGCACAAGAGGGCAAAAATGGCTTTAAAAGGCGTGGAAAGCCTATTAATGGTTGGTCTAATGCAGATAAAAATAGTGGCAAAGAGTACGAAGAATGGTGTTATTCTTGGGCAGAGCAACTTTTCCCATTAATGAAAGAAGGGGCAAGTGCTTTTGTTTTTGGGGCAAGACGTACTTTGCACAGAGCTATTAATGCTTTTGAAGATAGTGGCTTTTTGTTGAAAGACGTTTTAGCTTGGAAAAAAACATCAGCACATCACAGGGCGCAAAGGTTAAACATTGTATTGAAAAACAGAGGTTTAGAACAAGAACTGCAAGCATGGGAAGGTTGGCGTTTGGGTAATTTAGCCCCCATTTATGAACCTATTGCGTGGTTTTTTAAACCCTACAAAGTAACTATTACTGATAACATTTTGATAAATGGTGTAGGTGCAATTAACACAGAAATTTGTAAAATTAACGGAACAAGTCCAAGTAATCTGTTAGAGTTCGGATTTGCAGATAATGAAGAAAAGTATCACGAAGCCCAAAAACCATTGAATTTAATAGAGTTTTTGATAAATTTAACTACCAAAGAAAATCAAACCGTGTTGGACAGTTTTATGGGAAGCGGAACAACAGCAGTAGCAAGTAAACACCTAAATAGAAATTTTATTGGTTTTGAAATACACGAAAAATATTGTGAAATTGGAAATTTACGTTTGAATGGTACAGAAATTAATACTAATTTGAATGGTAAGCACAAACCACAATCTACGCTCTTTGGATAGACAATAAAAATGACACACAAGATTAGACCTCTTGTTCGAGAAAGGCAGTGTTGAGGTATCAAAAATAGCACTTAGGCTTTTGTGTTAGTGGTCAGTCTTTCTTATCTGTTCGCGGTCTTTTTTTCGGATTGCCAACCGAAAAAAACGAATAATTAGCAAGGGCTAACCAGTAGTTTTCCCAAAAAGATCGCTGTACAAGTTAATTTCGTTTTTCTAAAACCAAAAATCCATGAAATACTACCTCATAGCAGGCGAGCGGTCGGGTGATATGCACGCCGCCAATTTGATGAGTGCCATTCTTAAGCGAGATGCCCAAGCCGAGTTTAGATACTTTGGGGGAGATGCTATGCAGGCTGTAGGTGGTACACTTGTGAAGCACTACAGGGAAATGGCGTTCATGGGCGTTTGGGAAGTGCTGATGAATCTACGGACTATCTCCCGCCTACTCACTGCCTGCAAAAAAGACATAGAAGTATGGCAACCTGATGCCATCATTTTGGTAGATTACAGTGGTTTTAATTTGCGTATAGCGAGCCACATCAAAAAGCAAAACTTGCCCATTAAAACTATTTTCTACATTTCGCCCAAAGTCTGGGCGTGGAACACCAAACGGGCGTGGAAAGTAAAAAAACTTATAGATTGTATGCTTTGCATACTGCCTTTTGAGGTAGATTTTTACAAAAAATACGACTATGACGTGCATTATGTCGGCAATCCTATCCTTGATGCCATTGCGCAATTTACACCTAATCCGAATTTTTTAGCTGAAAATGGACTTACAAACTTGCCTACCATCGCACTCCTGCCAGGTAGCAGGAAGCAGGAACTGTTGAAAATCTTGCCTACCATGCTGGCTATAGTGCCTGACTTTCCAGAGTATCAGTTTGCGGTGGCAGGTGTAAGCAATGTAGATAAAAAGCTGTACGAAGTTTGCAAAAACTATCCAAATGTAAAAATAGTGTGGGACAGCAGTTACGACCTTTTGCAAATAGCGGCGGGGGCGGTTGTTACGTCTGGTACTGCCACACTTGAAACAGCCCTTTTCCGCGTGCCTGAAGTAGTGGTCTATCGTACAAGTGCGCTTACCTACGAAGTTGTGAAACGTATAATCAAAGTACCGTATATTTCGCTTGTGAACCTGATAGGACAAAAAGAAATCGTCAAAGAATTGATACAAAAAGCCTGTAATCCGCAGTCGGTAGGCAAGGAGTTAAAGAAAGTCTTGCCTACAGGCGAGTTGCATTATCAAACCCTGACCAAATATGACGAACTGAAAATGCTTATGGGCGAGGCGGGTGCTTCTGAAAAATCGGCAGACGTGATAGCGCGTTTTTTGGGTACTACTTTTTAAAAAAAGCCCCTAACCAAATGCTTGGTTAGGGGCTTACTTTTAGGAAAAAATACTAAAATTATTTTCCTGAACTTCCTGGTGTAGCTGTTTCAGGCTTAAGTACGTCCGCTTTGATGGTAAGCGTTTGTTTTGCGCGTTGAGGGTCATTGGTAATCACTACCACAGTTTGGTTTTGCGCACCTTCTTTGCCATGACTGTTGTAGGTTACATCTACAGTCGTAGATTCGCCTGGTGCGAGTACAGTTTTCTTGGGTTGTGGGGCAGTACAGCCACAAGAGGCTTTTACTTTGCGGATAGTAAGTGTGGCTTTTCCTTGATTTGTGAGGGTAAAAGTGCTTGTGTTTGAGGTGCCTTGATTGATTTTGCCGTAGTCGTGTGTGAGGCGGTCGAAGATGGCTTGGGGTGTAGCCATACCTGCGGTAAGGTTGCCAAAGTTCTCTACTACATTGCCACTTATCCAAAAGTCTTTCTCAGGTGTTTTTACGTCATCTGTTTTGAGTTTGAATCCTTGACTGATATAGTCCCAGTCATTTTGCTTGGTGGCATCTATCGTAAAAGTAAGTTTGATAGAATCTTTTGGATTGATGACGGTTTTGTTAGCAGACATTTTTGCCCAAACAGGGAGCTGTGATTGTGTCTCGAGAAGTTTTAGGTTGATGGGTGTATCGCTGTCGTTGTAGAGGATATGGTCTTGTTTTTCCATACCGTCATGATATACGCGCTGAAAATACACAGATTGTGATTTTGCGCGGAGGCTACCCAGCTCAAGAGGATACCAGTCTTTTACGCCTTTGGCACGCGCTATGACCTCACCTGAAATAGTAAGATTGGTTACAGCAGGCTCTCCATTGGTACGGATAACAATGTTTTTGTTGAAAACACCAGGGCGATTCATAGGGTCGTATGAGGCACTGATGACACCTTTTTGTCCTGGCGCGATAGGCTCTTTCGTCCATGTGGGTGTGGTGCAACCGCAAGCAGGTTGTACTTCTGTGATAGTGAGGTAGCCTGTACCCGTATTGGTTACGGTAAAATCTACTTTGGTGGCTCCGCCTTCTTCTTTGATTTTACCAAAGTCGTGTTTGTCTTTATCGAGTTGCATCTTGCCTCCCTGCGCCCATGTGGTAGCTGTGGCGAATACAAGTGCCAAACAAGTGGAAAAGATTGTTTTTTTCATAATTTTTTGTGAATGGTTTTGAGATTTTTAAGTGTAATAGAATTTCAAGTGCTAATTTAGGGCAAAAATAATAAAATCCTCTCAAAAATACTAACCTTAACAGCCCTTTAACAAGAAAAACGGAAGCAAAATTGTAGAACAGGCTTCCAGCCTGTTGTTAGTCAAATACTTGATGGTGTAACAGAGAGCATCACCCATAAAGACAATTTGTTTTGTAACAAGATGTTCAGAAACCCGCGCCTTTTAGGTGCGGGCTTTTTTTCTTATAACTTAATTCCGATTTTTTTTAACTGGGCTTTGATAAAGTTTTTGGCAGTTTCTTTGACAGAAGTCGTGATTTTTTTGGCGGCACTGTCGGTAGGTTTTGCCTTGAAAAATGTATCGTGATAGCCTGATGCGCCTTCGCGTGTGGGCGTATAAAAATAAGTATAAAAAGATTTGCGTGTCAATCCCGCAGGCAAGGTTACTTTTGAGTAGCCATGATAAGAGATTTCGTTGGTTTCAAATACCACACAACGATTCAGTTTGGGCGCAACTTTCTTCTCACATTTAGTCATTTTTGCGTCCCACATTTCCAAAAAACCGCCATATTCGTCTTTCCAATCTTCATTCAGATAGATGAGCATATTCAAACGTCTGTGGACATCAAGCTCGCTGTGGATATTAAAATCAATGTGAATATCCAAGAAACTGCCATCTCCGCCTTGATGCAAACCTGTACCAAGTTTGTCATCTGTAACAAATATCCCTGCTACACCTGTAACCTCTGCCAACCAATCATTGAAGGCTTTGCTCATTACAAGTTCGCGGACTTGGGTAAATATTGGGTGAAAGTCTTGGAAATTTGAGCCTTCAGACTTCTGCTCATTCAAGCCTTTGTAATGTTTATTTAGTTTTTCAATACTTGGAAAGTTATCGTGGAGCGTTTGAGCAAAATCTGTTTCCAAAAAATTGTCCATCACGATATGTCTATAGGGCAAAGCCGTACTGTATTCGTGTTGCAAGGCTTTGATGCCTTCGGGTGAGGTATAATGGGCGTTTACAAGCATAGTAAATTAGTTTTTAAGTATGAATTAAATATATAATTTATTGATTATTAAATACTTAAAAATAAAAATATTTTTCATACACAAAGGTACAATAAAAATGCGAAAACTCAAAGACTTACAGTAAGGAACGAGTAAAAAATAACTTGGATATTTTTGCTTATCTTTTATGCTTATACTTCGTTGCAATATTCATTACAAAACACCGCTTTGCGCTTCTATTGCGCCTTATCTAAACACAAAATATCGTACAAAAACCTGACCATCTTATTTTTTACTCGTTCCTAATTTGGTTCTTGGAAAGTTATTGCGGAAAACAAGTGAGGTTTTTTGCGGGGTTTTGATTTGTTTACCAATCCGCTACAGTTTTATTAAAAATATCTATCACAAGTTGATTCAAAATAGCTTCTACTTTTTCCTCTTGGACTTGGCTGAGGGTTTGATTTTGAGGGAAATTTTGATAAAAGGAGAACGTTTGGGTAAAATTCTTTTTGTCATTTTTGGCATCTACGAAGTCGACTTCTACGTCTATCGTCAGGCGGTTTTCAGCCGCGCGGTCTTGGGCAGTGGCGGCTACAGGCGTAACTTGGAACTTGGTAATAGTCCCTGTAACAGAGAGTTCTCCGTTTTTGCTGACAATATTCAGGGCAGAATTTCGCTGATAATATTCCTTCAATTTTTCGGTAAAATTGATGCCCAAATTGGCGGGACCTGCCGAAGCGCGGTTGAAGAAATTGCCTACAAAGATACTTTTGGCGGTCGTATTCACGCCCGTAAATGAGTACACGCTACAGCCTACACAGCCAAGCATCAAAACATACAATAAAAAGTGCTTATTTTTCAAAATCATGTGAACGAAAGGGTTTTACGATTTACGGTTTATGATTTTAGATTTACGACTTACAAATACGAACATAAACCGTAAGGAACGAGTAAAAAATAACTTGGACATTTTACTAATCTTTTGCGCTTATACTTCGTTGCAATATTCATTACAAAACACCGCTTTGCGCTTCTATTGCGCCTTGTCTAAGCACAAAATATCGCGCAAAATCCTGACCATCTTATTTTTTACTCGTTCCTAAATCGTAAATCGTAATTTTATTTCCTGCGTGTATCTGTTACTTGAGTGATTTGCCACTTGCCTGCCTCATTGCGGATAAGGTGAAAAGCATTTACGCCACTGTGCAAGAGCGTCTTGCCTATATAAAACTTGTAGGGAGTCCACGCAGTAGCGAGATGCTCATCTATTTTGATGTCATAGCTTTGGATTTCTTCATTGTATGGCTCACTGTGAGGCATAGCGATGCTTTTCAAAAAACCATCAATCGTATTTTCAGTATGCAGGGCAGGCTTTTGAGTACCTTTGTGGGCATAGACTGTTTGCATACGTGCCGTAGGGTGGAAAGTGGCACGAATCATGGAAGTGTCTGCTTGATACATACCCTTGAACAACTGCTCTATCGTTGCTTGGACATCTTTCGAGTCTTGTTCTTGGCTTATTTTGGTCTGTGCGAAGCCCCACGAGGCGATGGCAAAAGCCCCAAAGAAGAAAATATACTTTATCATTTTTTTAAGGTTTATGGTTTTTTGACTAATTTTGTCGCAATTTACGAATTTTTATTACATTATTTTGTTTTTATGCGCATTACATTGATAGGCTACGGCAAAATGGGCAAAGCGATTGAAAAAATCGCGCTCGAACGCGGACATACTATAGTCCACAAAATAGACCAAAACAATCAACACCTGCTCGCGGAGTTGAGTCCTGAAAATACAGATGTAGCCATAGAGTTTACGAATCCTGAAAGTGCGCCTCTGCATATTCGGCAATGTTTTGCCCAAAAAGTACCTATAGTATGTGGTTCTACAGGTTGGCTGGCGCACAAAACGGAGTTAGAAAGTCTTTGTGAAGCACAAAAAGGCGCGTTCTTTTATGCCTCAAACTTCAGTATTGGCGTAAATTTGTTTTTTCAACTCAATACCTACCTTGCCTCCCTGATGCAAAACCAACTTGCCTACCAACCGCGCATAACGGAGATACACCACACCGAGAAAAAGGACGCGCCAAGTGGTACGGCTTTGACTTTGGCGGAGGGCAGGCAAGTCGAGATAACCTCTATCCGTGAGCCAAATGTACCGGGTACGCACAGCGTATTTTATACTTCTGCCATTGATGAGATAGAAATAAAACATACTGCCTACAGCAGAGAAGGATTTGCTACGGGAGCAGTCCTTGCGGCAGAGTGGCTACAGGGCAGGCAAGGTGTATTTGGTATGGGTGATATGCTTCAAACGAGAGAGGCTTTATAACGAAAAAAACCCTTTCGGAGATTGGTGGCTAAAATAACCTCTAAAATTTTACCTTCGTCCCAAAACCTTTCATATCGGCTGGGCTGATGGGATATTTATTGTTTTGTAAATCAATATATTGCAAGGATTTAATATTTTTCAAATTGTCAGGCACTTGCTTGAAGCGGTTGTTGTTCAGATACAGCCGCTCGAGGTGCGTGAGTTTGTCAATATTGCGTGGGAGTGCTTTAAGTCCGTCATTTTCTAAGTGCAAAATACGCAAATTGGGCAAATTGCCTAAGATGTCAAAATCTTTGCTCAAGTTCAGTTTTTTGTCTTGATTCAGGTACAGTTCCTCAAGATTTTTTAATTCAGCAAACTCTTGGGGCAAAATACTAAATTCGTTGCCACTCAAATCCAGCACACGCAAGTTCTTTAACATTCCAATCTCTTTAGGTACTGCGTTTAGGTGGTCATTGCGCAAACTGAGGTATTGCAAGTTCTTGAATTTAGTTATTTCTGTAGGAAAACTTTTAAAATTTTGATTGCTCAAGTCAAGTTTGAATACGTGGTCAGGGTCTTTCAAAGCATCTTCTATGCGCGTGAATGCCCGCAATGTGTCCGTTTGCTGTGCGTGGGTAGGCAAGGACGATAGTAAGAAAAAGATGTGTAGGCAGGCAAGGAACAGGTTATTTGGCGCAGGTTTCATATTGTTGAGTTTAAAGTAAAACTACAACTATAACAATCCAAGTGCTTGGTTTGTTTTGTTGATATTCGCAAAATGCAGGCAAGGTATTTTTGTGCTAAAAAGTGGCTCAAGAGAATAACAATTTTTTACACTTTGGTTACAAAATTTTTGGTAATTCAAAAGAAAGGTCTTATTTTTGTGAAATCTTAAATGGCTTTTTTATTTTGAAATTGCTATTTTTATTTATTTTTATTGTTAAAAAAATAAACAATGAACGAAAATACAGGAAAATCTTGGGACATCAAGTCCTCCGATTTGCGCATTACGGAGTCCCCCGTATCGCTTTTGTCTATTAGTCAGCTTACGCCACACCCCGACAATCGTCCGCTTGGCGCAAGCGAAGAAAAGATTGGGCAACTTAAGATATTCATAGCCCAAAATGGCTTTGATGCCTCGCACCCGCTTGTGGTGCGCCCTTATCAAAATAGCTATCAAATCATAGAAGGTGAACATAGATTCACAGCCGCCAGAGCGTTGGGTTATTTGCAACTTCCCTGCGTTATCCGCGAACTGTCTGATACAGAGGCACTTATACAGCTTGTACTTGGCAATATTCAAACCGAAACAAAACCGCTTGAGATAGGACTAAACGCCCTGAAAGTGATGCAAAAAGAAGGCAAGGCACTCACTATGCAACAATACGCGCAAAGACTCGGATTCAGCGATAGTACAGTCCGCAGATACATGAACGCCAGCGAAGTTTATCAATACCTGAAAACCCAACTGCCCGCAGGCGTACCTGTCCTTGATGAAGTTTATAAATTGGAAGAAATCCACAGATGTCCCCAAACCGATTGGTACTGGCTTCACGAGCTTACACTCAAAAACGAAATTGCAAAAAATCAATTGGTGGAGATTACACACGCTATCCGCGACATCAAAACCGAAAATCCGATTATCTACGGACTTTTCGACCTTCAAAATATGCGCCAGCAAGTCGCGCAAGACACGCTCAAAGGAAATAAAAATGCCTCTACTCAAGCAATTGACCTCTTGCAAACGGTAGAAAATGGCTATAACCAACTCGAAGAAACTATCACACTATATGAATACAATGTACTCACAGACCGTATAGACCAAGAAAAAGTATTGCTAAAAGATTGGTACATCAATAGCCTCAAAGACCTCAAACAACTCAACAAACAAACTGCCCTCGAAACTTACAAAGACGCGCTTCAGCTCAAGCGAAACAGCAGCGAAGAAGAAGCCGAGCGGACTGCTACTTACTTTAGAGATAAACAAAATGCCAAAGAGCGTGAGGAGCAAGAGCGCATCGAGCGGCAAATGCGCCAAGTAAAAGCAGGCGAGTTTTGGCAACTTGGACAACATCTGCTTTACTGCGGAGATGGGGCAGATGAGGCTTTTTTCAAACGCCTGCCAGACCGCAATGCTTTTGCATTTATCAATCCAAAACGTATTTTGCAAGGTGCAAGTGGAGGCTGGAACTTGGACAAAATGATTATAAAAGCAGAAGTCATAGCCGTATCGCCCGAAATTCACGAACTCCAACACTTGTTAAGACTTTCGCAACTTCCCTACCGATGGAGTATGTGCGCCCGACTGATGCGTGCCGAAACGCTCATGGGTGGGTGGATTTATACAGCTCTTTTTTCTCAAAAAAATATAGATACACGCATCACAGATTATTGGGAAATAGACAACTCTGACCTCAAAGGAAGCAAAACTAAAGACTATTTGAAGCACCTTATCCAAAACTTTACACGCGAACATGAGGCTTTTATTGATGTCTATGGCGGACTCGGTACAAGTCTATTGCTGGCAGAAGAAATGCACCGCACTTGCTATATGGCAGAAAGTAGCCCCGAATTTTGCAAGGATTTGCTGGAATATTGGGAAGATATGTCAGGCGGAAAAGCGGTAAGAGTATAGCGGGCAGGCAAGGGCTTTAAACAGGTAAAAAATATTTGCACATTTTTATAAAAAATTATACAATTCATTTGTTTTTATCTATATAATGTGTAACTTTGCGCTGTGATAAGTATTCAAGAAGCCTCAGAATTACTCGGTGTTACGACCAAAACACTTCGTTTGTGGGAAAAAGAAGGTAAAATAACTGCCCAT
>JAAFJK010000255.1 GCA_013298105.1 Cytophagales bacterium | reverse complement strand
CGAGCTATCCAAATTGAGAAGTTTTTTATGTATTTGGTGTTGTCTTTTATCTTGGGGGTAGCCTCTTTCAATATCTTTTTTACGCTCATGATGCTTGTGATTGAGAAGCAAAAAGACATCGCTGTCCTGCAATCTATGGGTGCGACTGCCCGCTTGATAGGGCAAGTTTTTTTCTTCAATGGTGTGTTGATAGCGTTTTTAGGGGCGTTTATTGGCTTGGGGTTGGGTACGCTCGTGTGTGTACTTCAGCAGATTTTTGGGTTTATCAAGATGGGCGCGGCTACGATGGTGGTAGATGCCTACCCTGTAAAGTTCGTGGCGTGGGATTTTGTTTATACCATTTTTACAATGGTAGTCATTACACTCCTTGCTTCTATCTTGCCTGCCCTCCGCGCCTCGCGGTTGGTAGGCAAGGATTATCTATAATTTGTGGTTCTTAAAAAGTTAGGTTCTTAGAAAGTTATTACGGAATAGGCTGTAGCACAGGCTTCCAGCCTGTCGTTTTTAAGTCATAAACAGGCTGGAAGCCTGTTCTACAGTTTTGCCTCCGCAATAACTTTTGAAGAACCAAAAGTTATTATGAAACCAGTAAAATTTAATCTATGTGTGGAATAGACATAAAAATCGGCACTATTTTTTTGTCTTTGGCGGTAGTTTTGAAGTTGATTTGATGCTTATTATGCACAGAGCCATGTATCTCTTGTGGGCTAAAAATGCGGTCGCCAAAACCCTTATAGACGCGCTCAGGCAAAGTGCCTGTTTCATTTTTCAGCGTATTCAAGATATATTCCATTTCGAGATTTTCGGTAGAGTAAAGCAGACAAATATAATCTGTTCCTTTTTGGTTATCCAACGTGATAAAGTTTTTTTGAGAAGGTAAAAAAACTTCTTGTTGCTTGTCTGCTATCAGTGCGCTGAAGTTCGTCTGGGCAGGAAAGATGCGATAGTCGCGGTTGAGGAGGTCGGAGCCAATGGCATAGACATACATAGCCTCATGATTCGTAACAACTAACTGAAACATGGTGCCGCTGTTGTAGGCTTCTTTGGCTTCATAGATGCCATTTTTCAAATAAAATGGCATAGACTCGCCTGCTGAAAGTTCTATATGCACCGTACCGCTCATGTCTTCTTGCGCCGCTTCTTGCAAAGTCATGTCATATCCCTCAAAACAAAACCTATTGAAATCTCTGTAGCTCATCCAAATGAAGCCTTCATCTCCCCATTCTGTTCCCCAGCTATTCATGAGTTCCACTGCGCCATCGCCTGTTTTTTCATAGCTATCGGTGTAGCCTATGACTGTGAGTGCGTGTCCGCCTGTGGGCTTTTCGTTAAGTTCCGCACCTGTAGATTGCCAATATTTTTGTTTTTTGGCATCTTGGAAAGAGCCGATACAGCATTGAATCCCTATGACTACAGGGCGGTTTTGGGCAATGCTTTTTTTGACAAAAGGGAGTTTATCTTTTTCATCTCTATCAAAAAGCCTGTTATAATCTTTGATTTTGAATTGTTTGGCTTTTCTTTCGAGTGTTTTAGATACGCTTTGCCCGCATTTGTTTGGATAATCAAATACTTTGACTGCGCCCAAATCTTTTAGGATTTCGAGTCCATTGTATAGACTGGTACCCTCTTGGCAGTGAATGTCGCTGGAAGGTTTGGCGGATTCATAGACAAAAAAAGGCGAGAACGCATTGTCTGTGATGAGCTTCGTATTTGTCCAATTTTGTTTGTGTGCTATCTGAATCGTATGCGCCGCATAAGCCGTAGCCCAGCCAACACAAGTGCCATAACTGCCTTGATTCTGGGGGGTGGGCGCGTACATACGCAAGGAATGTGCTTTGGGCAAATCGTCATAATCGCCTCTTGCCACCGACAAGGGGACTTTTTTATATAAGTCGGCATCAAGCACACAGCCTGTGCCGTACTCTTGTGCAGACAACTTGCCTGCCCAAAGACAAGCTATGAGCAGTCCTTTCCAAAAATTAGTAGCCATTTGAATCTGTGGATAATAAGACTGCGAATATAGTTATATTTTTCGTGATTTCCAAAATATACGGGCTTTCTAAAAAAATCCTTGCCTGCCCACGCGCTGTGGGCAGGCAAGGTATGTATTCAAAATACGTTTTTAAAGCAATATTGCATCTCCTCGTCAGTCATGGCTGTACCTGAAGGCAAACAAAGTCCGCGCTGAAAAATACCTTCAGCTACGCGCCCTCCTATATAGATGTCTTGCGCAAAAACAGGCTGTAAATGCAATGGCTTCCAGACAGGGCGCGACTCTATATTTGCCTTCTCTAATGACAGACGGACTTTTTCACGCATTTCATAATGCTCAAAAAGCGCGACTGTGAGCCAGTAATTGGAGGTGGAAGGGTAGGGAGGTAAAAGGGTTGAAGGGTTGAAGGGTTGAAGGGAAAATAGGGGAACGGGAGGAGAAGGGGAACGGGCAGGCAAGGGAAGGGGATTTAGGAAAGAAACGGTGGGGTATTTTTGGAAAAAGATGCGCCACTTCTCGAATATTTCACGCTTTTGGGCTACACGCACGGGCAGGACTTCCATTTGCGCCTTGCCTACCCCAGCCAATACATTGCTCAAGCGATAGTTGTAACCCATTTCACTGTGTTGATAGTGTGGGGCTTGGTCTTTGGCTTGGGTTGCCCAAAAAAGAGCTTTTTCACGCATCTCGGCGGTAGGCAAGAGCAATGCCCCTCCCCCACTCGTGGTGATTATTTTATTGCCATTGAAAGAAAGTACCCCTACCCTGCCCCACGTCCCCAATGCCTTGCCTGCGTAAGTGCCGCCTAACGCCTCTGCCGCATCTTCTAATATAGGTATATTATAAGCATCTGCTATAGTGATAAGTTCGTGCATTTGTGCGGAGTGTCCAAACAGATGAACGACTATAATAGCGCGTACTTTCCTGCCTTCGCGGGCGCAGTAGGCAAGGGCTTCTGCTAAGGCTTCAGGCGCGACATTGCCCCATGCATCAACATCAACAAAAATAGGTTTTGCCCCCAAATACAGTATCGGATTGGCGGTAGCTATAAAGGTAAGCGTGGGGCAAATCACATAGTCCCCCTCTCCCACCCCAAGTAGTTTCAACCCCAAATGAATGGCTGAAGTCCCACTATTAGTCGCAAGGGCAAAACTTGCGCCTGTGTAGGCACAAAGCATAGCTTCAAACTCGTCGAGCATCTTACCTGCGGAAGTTATCCAATTACTTGCCAAAACTTCTTGCAAATAGGTTTGTTCTTTGCCTGTGAGGTGTGGTGGAGAAAGGTAAATTCGGTTCATGCAGTTATTTTACATGAGTAAAACAAATTAAATGATAGGTTAAGTTCAAAACTTTTGCCTTGCCTGCCAAGCTATCAAGGTTCGCTCGATTTCGGGGAGATAATTTTCGTAAGCACGTATGAGTGTTACCAAGACTTGATTATCAGCTAATGCGCCTGCTACTTGTATGGCATCTTCGCATTTGATGCTGAATGAATCTTTGGAAAGGGCTGAATAGCGCGAAAAATACTGCCGTTCTATTTCACCAAAATTACCCAAAAGCATTACTAAGTCTTCATCAATCAAATGATGTAAGACATAGTAACGCTTGATATATTTTCGACAATTTAGAATCTCGACAATTTGAGCGAAATTTTCCATTTGAATGCTATTTGTGTGTAACCTCAAACAAATCAAACTCCGCACCCATAGCTCGACATTCGACTTGCCTGCTGACAAAAAGGCGCGGATTCAGGTAGAGGGCTTTGTAGAAACTATCATCTAAACTTGTAGGCTTTTGGGTTATTTCGGTATTATAGATGAGGTTCATGATACCTCCAGTGCCACCTGTAGCGAGAAAAGAAATCGGATAGCTTGATTTGCCAAATATTTTCAAATAAGCATTACTTTCATAACCACTTGTAACTTTGAGGACTAATTTTTGGTCAGGTATCAGTTCCACAATTTCCCAAAAACCCCAACAAAGTGCGTTTACCACTGCCACAATGCCATGCACCCAGTCTTCTTTGGTTTTGAGCATAGGGCGTATCAAGCCGTTCCATTCGGCAGACTGCATGATGCCTCCAAAAGTATTGAAGGCGCATACATGACCTGCCTCTGTAAGTAGCTGACAAGCCGTAAATATGCCATCATCTCCCATTTTTTGCTCAAAGGCTTTTAGGAATCGGTACGAAATTAGGGTATAATAATTTGAGTACATTCGCGTAAGCAATACGCCAAAAGCATCAATCAAACCATCTGTAGCTGTACCTTCTAAGGGCATACCTGTCAAGGCTTCGCGTATGCCTGCATAATCTACAGGCGTATCGGCTGGGGCAGGCAAGGTATAAGTTTGATAAATTCCTTCTTGTGGCGAAGCTGAAAGACCTGCCTGCTGCGCCAAAAGAGTTATCTGAAAAACGCTTTCGCTATCACCTTTTGCCAAACATTTAAGTTGTGTACCTTGCGCAAAACCCAAATCAAAGTCAAAAATGGCTTCAGTTGCACCCGCCAAATAGCCTGTAGTAAAGTACGAAACGCCCGATTTTTCGGCAGGTCTTGTACCAAACTTTGATTTCCAACCTATGCCATAGTGGTCTGATTTGGCTATTATCTTGCCTCCCACATTCGTCAAGGCACTCAAATCAATTTTACCAAAACCGCAAAAAGCAAAAAAGTCTTCTGCAATTTTTTTGCGCATTTTTACGTCTTGCAATTTATTTTGGGCATAATACCCGCTCAGTTGTGCGTAGGCAAGTTCTTGAGCCGAACTTATCAAAAACTCTTGCACGTTCAGATAATCGCCTGTATCCTCTATTACTGCCTGTAGGTACGTATTGTAGTGATGGCAATGAAAAATCATAGGCTCGCTTTGTACTATATAAGCATTGCGGTCTTTGTGAAAAGTTCCTTTGAGTTCTTGGTTCATGAGATGGTAGTAGAGAATTTCATTAGGCAGTTGGATTTGATACAGTTCATACAGGCACTTATTGATGGACTGTATAAGCGTGGGATTTAGTTCCGTCTCATCTTTGATGGTGTGCAGATAAAAGCCCGCTTGTCGAAATTCGGGCAGTAGCTTTATCAAGATGCGTTGCCAGACAAAGGGAGTAGTATGCTGGTCGAGCCAGTCCTTGAGGGTATGTACATACATATAGATAAAAAATATTTTACATGATTTTGATTCAACAAAATTATTCAAAACATTTGAATATCCAAATTTTTCAGATGTTTTTTACAAATTTGCCAAACGCACACTTACCGCGTTTTTGTGGGCGTGCAATCCTTCTGCTTCTGCCATGCGTTCGATGGTAGAGCCTAAGTTTTGAATGCCTTGCCTGCTGATGTGCTGAAAAGTAATTTTTTTGACAAAACTATCCAACGAAACGCCTCCTGTAGCCCGCGCATAGCCCGCTGTAGGCAAGGTGTGATTCGTGCCACTGGCATAGTCGCCTGCACTTTCAGGCGTATAATGTCCCAAAAATACAGAACCTGCATTGATGACGCTTTCAGCTAAGACTTCAGGATTTTCTACTGCCAATATCAAGTGTTCGGGTGCGTATTGATTAGAAAAACTCATGGCTTCATTCAAATCTTTGAAGACCAAAATATGGCTTTGATTCAGTGATTCTGTGGCGACTTCTTTGCGTGGCAGGGAGGCAAGTTGGGTGTCTATTTCCACTAAAACCGCCTCTGCCAACGCCTCGCTATCCGTACAGAGTACGACTTGACTGTCTGTGCCATGCTCGGCTTGAGAAAGCAAATCTGCCGCCACAAAGATAGGATTTGCCGTTTTATCTGCTATTACCAATACCTCCGAAGGTCCCGCAGGCAAGTCGATGGCTGTGCCTTGCTCGGCTACCAACTGCTTGGCGGCTGTAACGTAGGCATTGCTGGGTCCGAATATTTTATCTACTTTAGCTATAGTATCTGTGCCGTAGGCAAGTGCGCCTATAGCCTGTACACCGCCGCATTTGCGGACTTCGTGGATACCGAGCAGATGCGCAGTATAAAGGATAACAGGGTGAATCTTGCCTGCCCTGCTGGGAGGTGTGCAAAGTACAATTTCAGTACAGCCCGCGATTTTGGCAGGAATACCGAGCATGAGAATGGTGGAAAATAAAGGTGCGTTTTGGCTTGGAATATACAAGCCTACTTTTTCTATGGCTACACTTTTGCGCCAACAGACCACGCCTTCAGTCGTTTCTATGCGCTGTATAGGTGTGATTTGAGCTTCGTGGAATTTGGTAATGTTTTGTCGCGCTATCTCGATGGCTTGTTTTAATTCAGGGCTTACGCTCTCTATGGCTTTTTCAAATTCTTCTTCAGACACTCGAAAATCGTCTATCTCCACGCCATCAAACTTGCCTACGTACTCGCGCACTGCCTCATCTCCGCGTGCTTTGACAGCCGCAAGGATAGGGCGCACTATGTCATAAAGTTGGCTGTAGCTTTGTCCTGCCCTTTGGCAGAGGGTAGCCCATTCGGTAGGCAAGGGGTAAAGTTTTTTTTGCATATTGGGAGAAATGGCTAAACATTCTAAAATCCGTACTTCTTATTTCAAACTTCGTGATATATTTGCAAAGATAGCAAAAAAGACTTATTTTTGCGTATTGTAAAATTTAAAATAATGATAAAGCGACCTTTTGAACAGTGGGAATTTGAAGATGTAGAAACAGAGTTTGGTATCACAAGGGTAAAGAATTTGCCCTTACTTGTGGATTGGCTTAATGTACCCAATATGCCCATTATTACGTCTTTTCAAGAAGAATTGAGGCTTTCAATTACGCAGAATATAGAAATGTGGAACACAAGCGAACTTGAAACATTATTTCTTGCCCCATTTTTAGATGCATTTGATTTCAATAGTTTACCCAATTATCGAATTTTTATGAATCGACCTTTTACATTGCAAACGCCCAAACCCTCTGAAAAGAACGCTATACAGTTATTCATTTCTCAAGGTAAACAAAAGCCTAAACCTTTATTTTGGTTTGTGCAGAAGTATAGAGGAGAATATATTGATAAAAAGGAGGAGAAGATTGAGGCTGATATATTGGGACAATTATTGTTGGCAATGATAGATTTACAACAGCAAAATAATTCACCCCAAAAACCTTTGTATGGTTGTTATACATTGGGCAGATTTTGGTTTTTTGTAGCTTTGGTAGGCAAGGAATATGGCGTGAGCAGGGCTTATGATGCTACTCAAGCAGACGATATGAACGCTATGGTGTATATCCTTGAGCGCGTAAAACAGCACATTCACCAAGAATTAAACTTGCCTTATAATTTTCCTTATGGTAATTAAACATTTGTTATTTAAATTTGGGCTTTCAAAATTGAGAGTTGAAAGATGAAAGTTGAACTTTCAACTCTCAACAAATCAACTTTCAACTTTCAACAAATCAACTTTCAACTCTCAACAAATCAACTTTCAACTTTCAACTTTCAACAAATCAATATGACAGCACCCCAGACAAACAAAAAACCAAATTGGTTCATGCAGACATTGGGCAGTACATTGGGACGAAAACTGCTCATGGCACTCACAGGGCTATTCCTTATCCTTTTTCTTACTGTCCACTTGATAGGCAACTTGCAACTGCTTTTGCCTGACAATGGCAAAACATTCAACGAATACGCTGAGTTCATGGGGCATAACAAGCTCATTCAGGCGGTTTCGTTTGGCAATTTCTTTTTTATAGTCCTGCATATCATTGTGTCGATTGTCTTGACTTTTCAAAACCAAGGCGCAAGACCTGTGCAGTATGCTTACAAATCTAAGACTAAAATCTCGCCTGCCGCTCGCCAAATGATGATTTTGGGAACGCTTGTCTTGATTTTTATCGTAGTTCACTTAGTTAATTTTTGGGGCAAGGCAAAATTTGGCGAAATGCCCAAAACTGCCGAAGGTTTACATGACTTATATGCCGTAACTCGAGCCGCCTTCACGATAGAGTGGTTGGTAGGTTTGTATGTACTCAGTATGATTGCCCTTGCCTTCCACCTTTCGCATGGCTTCCAAAGTGCGTTCCAAACTATTGGCTTGAACCACAAGAAATACACCCCTTTCATCAAAACATTGGGAACGATTTATTCCATCTTGATTCCTTTCTTGTATGCGTTGATTCCAATAGTGATGTATATACAACAAATGAAGTAAAATGGGCTACAGCAAGTACAAGAAAATAAAGAAAGTGGCTGAAAAGTTCAACCTTGATGCACAAAATACGGTTTTATTTCAAGACATCGCACCTTGCCTACCAAGTGCGTGGCTGGCAGATACACTAAAAAAAGCGTCTATCATGCCACTCACAAACGAAAAAACAAAGTCTGAACGTATTATTTCGCCTATTTTGTTAGAAATAGCTGAATTTTATGCTTCAGGTTTTACGCTATTTTCAGGAGAGGAATTAGAAGTAAATGCTGAGCAAGACCTTGCAGGAGAGTGTGATTTCTTTTTTATTCCTTATCCGAATAAGCCTTATTTGGTGTCGCCTATCATCACCTTGGTAGAAGCCAAAAATGAAGATATGGAGGCAGGCAAGGCGCAATGTGCCGCACAAATGTATGGCGCATATCTGAACAATGAAGCCGAAGGTAGGCAAGTCCCCTTTATTTATGGTTGTACGACTGACAGCATTGAGTGGCAATTTATGCGTTTCGAAAACGGTATTTTCTACATAGACAAAAAAACATACACCCATTTGCCCGAAATTTTGGGCGTTTGGCATCATATTTTGAATTTGTACCTGAATTGATAAACAATTTTAAATCACAAAGTTTTTAAAAGGTTGAAGGGCTAAAGGGTTAAAAGGTAAAAGGATTAAATTTTATACATCTTTTCCTTCTACCCTTCCACCTCTCTACCCTTCCACCCTTCTACCCTTCCACCTCTCTACCCTTCTACCTTTCTACCCCCATGTTAGACTCAAAAATCCCTGATGGTGCCATTGGTGAAAAATGGACAAAACACAAATTTAACCTCAAGCTCGTAAACCCCGCGAATAAACGCAAGTATGACATTATCGTAGTGGGTACGGGACTTGCTGGCGCGGCTGCCGCGGCATCTTTGGCTGAATTGGGCTACAATGTGAAAGCATTTTGTTTCCAAGACAGCGCAAGACGCGCCCACAGCATCGCGGCTCAAGGTGGCATCAATGCCGCCAAAAACTACCGCAATGATGGCGATAGCGTCTATAGACTTTTTTATGACACTGTAAAAGGTGGCGATTACAGAGCGCGTGAGGCAAACGTACACCGCTTGGCAGAAGTAAGCGTAAATATCATTGACCAATGCGTAGCGCAAGGCGTACCTTTTGCCCGCGAATACGGCGGACTTTTGGACAACCGCTCTTTTGGTGGGGCGCAAGTTTCGCGTACTTTCTATGCCAAAGGACAAACAGGACAACAGCTTCTTTTAGGCGCGTACAGCGCACTCAGCAGGCAAGTTTCGATGGGAAAAGTACAAATGTTCCCACGTACAGAGATGCTTGATGTAGTCGTAGAGGGAGGCAAGGCGCGTGGCATTGTAGTTCGTAATCTGATTACGGGTGCGATAGAATCACACTCGGCTCATGCCGTTTTACTTTGCACAGGTGGCTATGGCAATGTATTTTTCCTTTCTACCAATGCGAAAGGCTCTAACGTAACAGCCGCTTGGAGAGCGCACAAAAAAGGTGCATTATTCGGAAATCCTTGCTTTACGCAAATTCACCCCACTTGTATCCCCGTAACAGGCGACCATCAGTCCAAACTTACGCTCATGTCAGAGTCATTGCGCAATGATGGGCGTATCTGGGTGCCTAAAACCAAAGAAGATGCGGTAGCTATCCAACAAGGCAAGAAAAAAGCGTCAGACATTCCTGAAGCAAACCGCGATTATTTCTTGGAGCGTAAATATCCTGCTTTTGGTAATCTTGTACCGCGTGATGTGGCTTCAAGAAACGCCAAAACTATGTGTGATGAAGGATTCGGTGTAGCCCAAACAGGTTTGGCGGTATATCTCGACTTTTCTGCTTCTATAGTGCGTGAAGGCAAAAAAGTGATAGAATCAAAATACGGAGGCAAGGAAAAATACGAGGCTTCTGTCGGAAATTACGAACAGGGCGCGGTAGCCGAAGGTAAAAAGGTAATGGCGGAAAAATATGGCAACCTATTCGATATGTATGCCAAAATCACAGACGAAAATCCTTATGAGTTGCCTATGAAGATTTATCCTGCCGTACACTATACGATGGGTGGACTTTGGGTAGATTATAACCTCATGACTACTGTACCTGGTCTGTATGCACTTGGCGAGGCGAATTTCTCTGACCATGGCGCGAATAGATTGGGCGCAAGCGCACTCATGCAAGGTTTGGCTGATGGCTATTTCGTGATTCCTTATACTGTAGGAGATTATTTGGCAGGTATGAATGCTGAAAAAGAAAAATTGCCTACTACGCACGAAGCCTTCAAAACTGCTGAAAACAACGTAAAAGAACGCATCAATCAACTTCTCAAAGTGAATGGCACAAAAACGGTAGATGAATATCACCGCGAATTGGGCAAAATCATGTGGGAATATTGTGGTATGGCTCGCAACGAAGTTGGTTTGAAAAAAGCACTCAGTTTGATTCAAGCCTTGAAAGCTGACTATTACAAAAACGTAAAAGTTACAGGCACAAACGAAGAATTTAACCAAGCCCTTGAAAAAGCTATGCGTGTAGAAGACTTCATAGGATTGGGCGAACTCATGGTACGTGATGCACTCGACCGCAACGAATCTTGTGGTGGACACTTCCGCGAGGAATACCAAACCCCCGAAGGCGAGGCTCTACGCAATGACAACGACTATGCGTATGTAGCCGCATGGGAGTATAAAGGCGAAAATGCTGAACCTGCTTTACACAAAGAAGCACTTGTATTTGACAATGTAAAACTCACACAGAGAAGTTACAAATAAAACGAAAAGCCTGCTGAAAAGCGGGCTTTTTTTTATAGTTTTATTGAGTCTTTTACTACCAAGTACCCCAGAGAGGTGCGCTTGGTAGCGTTGGGTAGGCAAGGTGGTTTTGCAAAATTTTGATTTTCTTTTTATCTTTGCGCTATGGCAAAAAAGAAAGACACAGCCACTACTACAGGGCAATATGACAAGGTTTTTAAGGAAAATTCAGACGAAATACAC
>JAAFJK010000523.1 GCA_013298105.1 Cytophagales bacterium | reverse complement strand
GATTTTTTCTTGCATGGTTTTGTTTTAGCATACGACTTACAATAGGTTTATTATTTCTAACAACAATAAAAAGGTCTTTCGTATAAAACCCTAATGTTTCATAATATGAAATAATTTCAACATGAGTTAAGCGTTGAACATTAGCACTAACTTCATCTTGACATTTTACTATGGCTATACCCTTGTTCTTAAGCACTCTATATGCTTCTTGTCCCGCTTGCATATACATCTCTGTTACAGCATCATGCCATTTAGCCTCACTATCTTCCATAGCTTCATTTGAAGAGTAGGCTTCCTTAAACGAAATATGTGTACCTTGCCCTCCTATATGCTCTTTACTTTTTCTATAAAAACTTTCCATGTATGGTGGGTCTAATACTAAACAGTCTAAAAAAGCATCATCAAATGGAAGATCTCTACAATCTATGCCTGTTTTGATAGAAACATTTTGAAACTTATCCACAATACTTTTTTTTAGATATAAATCTGAAAAAAATAATTGATAATCTTCAAAGTTTACTTTGTTCCAAAAAACACCTTTACCAAAAGTAACATCAGCAATTATACTGCCTTTTGGCACATGGATATCTAAAATATCATTAAAAATATCCTCGTTTCCACCAACATTTGCTGATAACACTAAATCAGAAGTTGTTATACCATTTTGAGTTCTTTTTTTCATAGCATTTTTTTTTGCAAATATACAATGCTGTGAGTAATATACAAAAAATAAGAACGGCTATATTATATTTTCCCTAACTTCGCCCCATGAAAAACAGGCTTTTCCTCCTCGATGCAATGGCATTGATATACAGGGCGCATTTTGCGTTCTCCAAAAACCCCCTTATCAACTCAAAAGGCGTGAATACAGGCGTAGTGCGCGGTTTTACCTCTACCCTTTGGCAACTGCTGAAGAAAGAAAAACCCACCCACATAGCTGTAGCCTTCGATATGCCTGGACCCACGTTTCGACACGTGAGCTTTCCTGCCTACAAAGCACAGCGCGAGGCACAGCCTGAAGACATTACTACAGCCATTCCTACCGTATTCGATATGCTCAAGGCGTTCAATATCACGACCTTGAAATTAGCGGGCTTCGAGGCAGATGACATCATAGGCACTATAGCCACGCAGGTAGGCAAGATGCAGGACTTTGAGGTATTTATGCTCACACCCGATAAAGACTATAGCCAACTCGTAACAGACAATGTGTTCCTTTATAAACCCTCTTTTTTGGGCAATGATTATGATATTTGGGGCGTGCCTGAAGTCTTGAAACGGTGGGACATCAAGCGCGTGGAACAGGTCATAGATGTATTGGGTTTGCAAGGTGATGCTGTAGATAACATTCCAGGGATTCCAGGGGTAGGCGAGAAAACGGCTATCAAACTTTTGCAGGAATTTGACAACATAGAAAATATCATAGCCAATGCCGATAAACTCAAGGGCAAATTGCAGGAAAGTGTCAAAAATTTTGCAGACCAAGCTCGCCTATCGCGTGAATTGGCTACTATAGACATCAATGTGCCGCTTGCCTACGATATACAAGAGATGGCACTCAAACCCATGAACGAATTGGAGGTATTAGCCCTTTTTGATGAATTAGAATTTAAAACCCTCAAGGCAGAAATTTTCTCTAAAACCATTTCCAAAGCTCCTGCACAACAAAAAGACGATTCTAAACCACTCAAAAAACCATCAACCAAAAAAACAGACAACACCCAGCCCGACTTATTCGCCACTTCTGTAGCCGTAGATGCCGAGAGCGATTCTGAAGAAATGGTCGATAACGCGCCTACTTACTACAGGCATTTAGGCGATACGCCTCACCATTACCACGTCATAGACTCGCCTGCTCTGCGTGCTGAACTTATCGAACTTTTGGGTAGGCAAGAAGCGTTTGCGGTAGATACAGAAACGACTTCATTAGATACCTTAGTGGCGGAACTTGTGGGCATTGCATTTAGTTGTAAAACAGGCGAGGCGTATTATGTCCCCTTTCCTACAGACCGCACAGAGGCGCAGGCTTTGGCAAATGAATTTAAGTCCTTGCTCGAAAATACTCACCTTATCAAAGTAGGGCAAAATATCAAATATGATTTTGCTATTTTCCAAAATTATGGCATCGAATTGGCGCAACCTTTCTTTGATACGATGTTGGCGCATTATTTACTCAATCCTGATAGCAGGCATAACTTGGACGTTTTAGCAGAAAATTATTTGCAATATTCGACTGTCCACATTGACGAACTGATAGGCAAGAAAGCTGTCAAAAACAAAACTGATGGCGCAATGAAAAAAGTTGCCCTTGCCGAAATCAAAGAATATGCAGGCGAGGACGCAGATGTTACGTGGCAGTTGTATGAGTTATTTGATAAAAAATTTGATAACCTCTCCCCAACCCTCTCCATTTTGGAGAGGGAGCAAAAAAGCGGTTCAGCCCTCTCCAAATTGGAGAGGGAGTCTAACTCCCCCCTCCAGAATGGAGGGGGGCAGGGGGGGAGGTTCATACTTAGCCACATCGAAACTCCCCTTATCCCCGTCCTTGCCTACATGGAGCGTGCAGGCGTGAAAATAGACAAAGACAACTTAAAAGACATTTCGGAAACGTTGGTAACGGAGATTTTGGCGATAGAAAAAAACATCTATACTGAAGCAGGCGAGCAGTTTAATATTGCCTCACCTAAACAATTAGGCGATATTTTGTTTGATAAATTGAAATTAGATGAGAAGGCGAAAAAGACCAAAACAGGGCAATATGCCACAGGCGAGGAAATCCTTTCGAAGCTATTGGATAAGCACGCTGTAGTACCCATGATTTTGGAATACCGCGAATTGGTAAAACTGAAAAATACCTATATTGATGCCTTGCCTGCCCTGATACACCCGCAAACAGGGCGCGTACATAGTTCGTTTCAGCAAGCAGTCGCTTCTACAGGTCGCCTGAGTTCTACCAATCCCAATTTGCAAAATATCCCTATCCGCACTGCCAAAGGGCGCGAAATTCGCAAGGCATTTGTAGCAGAAAGTCAAGATTTTGTGATACTTTCTGCCGATTATTCGCAAATAGAACTCCGCATTATGGCGCATTTTTCGCAAGATGCGACTATGATAGAGGCATTTCAAAAGAATTTGGATATTCACACCGCTACAGCGTCTAAGATTTTCAAAGTAGCTTTAACAGAAGTAGATAGCGATATGCGTAGGAAAGCCAAAACCGCGAATTTTGGTATCATTTACGGCATTTCAGCGCATGGACTTTCGCAACGCCTGAACATTCCACGCAAAGAGGCAAGCGAGATAATACAGGCTTATTTTGAGGAATTTCCTGCTGTAAAAAAATACATGGACAATGTAGCAGAACAAGCCCGCAAAACGGAATATGTAGAAACGCTTTTAGGTCGCAGACGTTATTTGCGCAACATCAATGCCTCCAATGCTGTAGACAGGGCTTTTGCTGAACGAAACGCCATCAACGCGCCTATTCAGGGAAGCGCGGCAGATATGATAAAGCTCGCTATGATAAAAGTCCACGACTTTATCCAAACCAATAACCTAAAATCTCGTATGGTGCTACAGGTGCATGATGAATTGGTATTCGAAGCCCACAAATCAGAACTCGATATATTGAAACCCGCCATTATCCAATGTATGCAAGACGCTATGCCCCTTATCGTGCCTATCGAGGTGGGAATGGGGGTGGGGGAAAATTGGTTAGAGGCACATTAGGATTTTTTGCCTTGCCTGCCTGTTTGGTAGGCAAGGTTTCAAAAAATTACATTGTAATAAAAATATTTAAAAACCTACTAAAAAGTGAAATCTAAAAATGAATACGATAAACGATATAATAAAAAAACTTAAGTCCAGCCCTCTGTTCTACCTATTTCTTTCATCAAAAGAGCTTTTTCATTCTAATTTTTGGTTTTGGCTTTCTGAATTAAACAAGCAAGAAACCATTAAGATTTTTACGAAAAAGGGATTTGATTGTGATTTAATATATAAAAGAGAATACAATCAACGTAATGGGGAACATAAAGCAGTTATCGATTTATGTGTCAGATCGGAAGAGAGT
>JAAFJK010000212.1 GCA_013298105.1 Cytophagales bacterium | reverse complement strand
TATATAATATCAAAAACATTACAAAAAGTACCTATCACTTTTACTTAATACCTATAATTGACTATATGATATACTTATACAATAAAGCTACCTTGTTTCTTTTTTGTTTTTTGTACTTAGGGACTGATTTATTTGCTCAATCAGATACTACAGATTTTTTTATGCCTCCTCAAGTAGAAGACTTAGGAGATTTTAAAATATTGAAAATACAAAAACCTTTATATCCTGTTGTTTATAGCTTGCCTACCACAAAGGTTACTCAAGAAAATGCACCCTCTATCATAGCAGTTATTACGTCAGAAGATATACAAAAAATGCAGGCAAGAGATTTGGCAGATGTGTTGCAATACATAGGTGGTTTTAATATGAGTTTGGACATTAGTCCCTCATTTACTTTCAGAGGATTTGGTGTAACAGATGGGCGTATGCTCGTGATGATAGATGGACAACCTATCAACGACCCAAGTATGGGCTATAATTTTGTTTTTCAGCGATTTGCACTTTCAAATATTGATAGAATAGAGATTTTGAAAGGCGCGGAAACTACCACACAAGGCAATTTTGCCAGTATGGTTACGATAGCACTTTATACAAAAAAAACATTCAATACCCAAAACATTCAATTCAATTCAAGTACAGGCATTACCTCACAGGGTTTTTATAGAACCCATGTAGAAGGTTATTTTTTGAATAAATTTAAAAATGGCATTAGCCTACATACAGCCGCTTCTTATCTTCAAGCAAAACAAAGTGATAGAACTTATCAAGGCACTTCTTACTTTTTGCCCACTGTAGAAAATGCCAATCTATCTTCTACAGTAGCCTCAAATATTCAAGTAAAAGCAAATTATAAGAAGTTTAATGTTAGTTTTTTACACAATAAATTTATTGGCGCAAGCCCACAAATTGCAAATAATCAGGCTATAAGTTCTACTGTATTCAATCTATTGATTGTACCCAAAAACACCATACAAGTAAATGCCATCACGCTTGATTATGAAACAAATATTTGGAGAAATAAAATATTTGGATACATCAAAGCCAATATAAGACAACACAATCCTTCATACTTTAAAGACATTGCAGGCATCACAAGTATTACAGATAAATTTTATTTTTTAGAACATACAAATACCAAAGATTCAAGATTACTTTTGCATAGTTTTGTATATTATAAACCTACCAAAAAACTATTTTTTTTGCTGGGAGGCGAGGTATTAAGAGATGATGCAAAATACATATCTTCAACACCTTTGCCCAATGGAAATTTTACTTATAGTAACTTTAAAAATGGAAAAACAAATATTTATTATGAAGGTTTTTCTGGATTTTATGAAGGAAAGTATGACACTAAAAATATACATTTTTATTCATCTTTTAGAGTTGAAAAATATGCCTATTTTAGTCCTGTGATGGCTTATAAATTCGCACTTTCAGGAAATATAAAAAATATCTATGCAAAAGTAATTTATTCAAAATCTTACAAAATTCCTACCATACAAAATATCAATCTTTCTACCAATACCCGACAACTAAATCCAGAAAATAACACTGCTTTAGAAGCCCAAATAGGCGGACACATATCTCAAAAAATCAAAATCAATGCAACTGCATACAGCATAACCATAGAAAATCCTATCCATAGAATTGACTCCACAAAGGGTTTTTTACAATTTACCAATGCACGCAAAGTAAGCAACATAGGCACTGAAATAGAAGCCTCTTACAAGACGAATAAAGTTACTTTTCACGCTTCTTACAGTATGTATAAAGCAGTAGAAATGGACTCTATAGAAGTCGTAACAATAAGAAAATGGGACAGAATAGGTATCCCAAGGCATCGCCTTTCCTGCTGGGGCAATCTCTCGGTAGGCAAGTACATAGAAGTCATGGCTTCTTACATTTATACAACCGAAAAGTATCAACGAAGCCCTCAAAACCCTGCCATTTATCGCAGTCCCGAACATCAAGCGAATGTGGGCATCTCTGCCAAAAACTTCACAAAAAATGCTTTTTTGAGAGATTTGTCTATCGCCCTTACCTGTTACAATGTACTGAATACAGAACAGCAACTTGTTTCTTGGCGCAATGATTTCCTTTCAAATGTAAACCTGATGCAACAAAGTCGAGAATTTGTCCTAAAACTTACCTACGATATAAGATAACATGATATACGATTTACGATTTACTATGTGCGATTTTTTCCGTTGTTTGTGTCCTACAAACAATTTTGTATTTTTTTTTGCTTTTATTATCAGTTTATCTTTTGCGAAGGCGCAAAATGATACATTGCCTTATATCTATGCGCCACAGCCTTCCGAACTTGAAGGCGCGACACGCAGAGATAAATCAGAGCTAAAAGTATCTGTAGCGGGTTTTACTTCCACTACTCTGCGCGAATCACCTGGTATCGTTACACTTATCACGCGTGAGGACATAGAACGTATGGGAGCGCGAGATTTGGTGGAGATATTGCGGACAGTGCCAGGACTTGAACTTTCTATTGATTTATTTCCTGTGCTTACGGTACGTGGCAATGCGGTAAATGATGGTAAAATATTGGTAACTATAGATGGTCATATTCTGAACACTTTGGCTACAGGAAATACATACATCGCGCAAAGATTTCCCGCCACCAACATTGACAGGATAGAGATTATCAGGGGGGCGGGTTCAGCCATTTATGGAGGACAGGCAGGCTTGGCAGTGGTCAATGTATATACCCAAAAATTTAATAAAAGTCAGGAGATATTCCTATCCAATACCACAGGGGCTACAGGCAATGGGTTACAAAGACTTAATTTTGAAGGCTTTGCCACCGCCAAGTTTAAAAATAAGGTCGAGTTAAGTTTCTCGGCAAGCCAAATCCAAACCAAGACTACCGACCGAAATTTCTATAACCCTGACTATAATCTCTATTTTGAAAACGGAAAATACTCACAAGTAGATGCCCAAAATTTTAATTTGGGCTTGAAGTACAAAAATCTTACCCTTGATTTTTTTCAAAATAATACCTTTTTTTCTACTCCAGAGCATTTGGGGCAAAAAATGGATATGAAAGGGCGTATGTTTTCTGCCAACTATATCGTGAATGTAGCCAAAAAAGCTGTGCTTCATACCAAGCTCAGTTACAACACACAAACACCATACGACATGACAGATGTGTCGTGGAGGCTTATCACAGTGGGGCGACTAAATACTCAAGATGTACAATGGCGCGGTAGCGCGTACATAGTATATCAACCTTTCAAAAAACTAACCATCTCTACAGGAACAGAAGTATTCAAAGATAAATCCAGCTATGCACAAGGCAGGTTTACTTTTAGCAGAAGTGCAAGTACCACTGTAAGATATGACAACATAGGCGTTTTTGGAGAAGCAAATCTCAAGACAAAATTTGCCAACATTACTGTAGGTGCGCGGGCAGATAGATATGGTACTATTCCGCCTGTATTGGTGCCGCGCATAGCCATTACCAAAGCCTTCAAAAAACTACATTTCAAGGGACTTTATACAGAGGCATTCAAAACACCCACAGTCTTGAATATTGAGCTTGAGCGTCCATTGCAACCTATCAAACCCGAAAGATTCAGGCTCATAGAGTTTGAGGCGGGCGCAAAGGTAGGCAAGGTCTTGCAAATTACTGCCAACGTATATGACATATTGGTAAAAGACTATATCACCAGAAACGAACTGAATGTAACTAAAGCCGACATAGATTATACAAACATTGGCAATATCTCTACACGCGGTCTGGAAGCAGAAGCCAAATACATGAACTCAAACAATACTTTCTCAGTGCAAGTGGCTTATTCGTATTATAAAATCATGGAAAATCAAGCCCTCTTGTCCTTAGTGGGCTTGAGGCAGATGTTGCCGGGTACACCCACACACAAAGCCGTCATGCAAGTATTCATAAAGCCCTTCAAAAAATTACAAATCAATGTAATGGCTATGCACCTAAGCAATAAATTCAGAGGTTCTGCCCTGAACTCAAAACTTGCGCAGGAGTTTACAGACGAGCAACACATCAATTTATACACCCAATACAACGAAATATTCAGCAAAAGTTTCTCTATAGGATTTGGCTGTTACAATGTATTGGACAAAAAACATTGGCTTATTTCTACCAAAAAAGACTACATATCAGAAATTTATATACCCACACAGGGCAGAGAGTTTTATTTGCGCTTAATCTACAACATCAAATCTTAACACATCTCATACACATGGGCAGGCAAGGAATTTTATACCTCATTTTATATTTTGTATTTCCTTTGTGCGGACTTGCGCAGAGCGAAACAACGTGGCTGTATGCTTTAGAAAACGAAAAAGATGCCACCAAAAAAGCCGATATTATGTATCAGCTCGGCTCTTTGTACCATACACAGCAAGGATATGAAAAAGCCATATCGTATTTTGATAAAGCACTCCCACTCATAGCCTCGCCTGCCAAAATGCAAGACATCAGGCAAAAAATGCTACAAGCATACGGCTACCTCGAGCAGTATGAAAAAGCCATCAAAGTAGGCGAAACTGTAGCCAATGAAGCCAAAAAAGCCAATGACCAAACCGCATGGACACAAACCATCAATGCGCTTGGACATTATGCCCAAAAAAACAATGACTATCCATTAGCCAAAAAATACCATGACGAGCTGTGGGAATTTTACAATACCCAAAATTCGCTCAAGGGCAAAGCCCTCACAAGCAATAACTTGGGCGTAATCCACAGGAGAATGAATGACATGGACGTTTCCCAAAAATGGTTTGAAGAATCCATCAAACTCAACGAACGCATTTTGGAAAAAGAAACCAATGTCTTAGAACGCACCCTCACCTACATCAACATAGGCGTAACGTACATAAAACTAAACCAAATAGACCTCGCCAATCAAAACTTTAACCTTGCTTTAGAAAATGCAGGCGATAATCCCAAAGCCCAAGCTACTGCCTTGAACTATAGTGCGATGGGCAAATACCTCGAAGATGAGAGTGCGGACGCGATACGCCTCGCCCTCAACGCCAAACAAACTGCTACGCTTTGGCAAGACAGCGAAAACATCATACACGCTTGCCAAATCCTAAAAATGATATATGAGCAACAAAATGCAGACAAAGAAGCAAAAGAATATGCCGAAATTGCCAATCAAGAACAAAAAAAACGCGACAATCAACGCCAAAAAGAGCGCAATTACCTTACCCAAAAACAAATTGAAATAGAAAAGAAAGAAGCCGAAATTCAAAATACCATTGCCGAAGCCGCCAAACGTGATGCGCAAATCCGCGAAGACAAACTCGAAAAAGAAAAACGCGAAAAAGAAATAGAAAACCAAAAACAAGCCTTGGTCATTCTGCAACGCGATAAGGACTTAGCCATCGCCAAAGTAAAAGAACAAGAGGCAGAGCAAATCCGCACAAGACAACTCCTCGAGATAACCCAACAAAAAGCTGAAACAGAACGCCAAAAAGCTGAAACAGAACGCCAAAAAGCCGAAACTGACAAGCAAAAACTGCTCGTAGAGAAAGAACACGCTGAAAATGAAATCAAAACAAAAGACCTCAAGGCAAAAGGAATCCAACTACAATATGCCAACGAACAAAAGAAACTCCAAGATGCCAAACTAAGGCAAGAACAAATCATCAGGTATCTCGGAATAGGTGTGATTTTTTTGATTATTGCCATACTTTTGTATGTCTATCGTAGCCTAAGAGTTACACGCAAACTAAACAACCAAATCAAAGAACAAGTAGTAGAGCTACAAGAACAAAAAGAGGAAATCCAACAACACCAAGAAGAAATCATAGCACAACGCGACTCACTTGCCTCCCAAAATGAAATTATCAACATAGAAAGAGAAAAATCTGACAAACTACTCCTGAATATATTGCCCGAAGAAGTAGCCCAAGAACTCAAAGAAACAGGCAAAACGCAGGTAAGGCACTTTGAAAGTGTTACGGTACTATTCGCAGATGTAAAAGGGTTTTCGGCACTCGCCAAAAAGGTTACACCCCAAGAACTTATTGCAGAGCTTGACGCTACTTTCTCTAAAATGGACGAAATATCCCTAAGATACAACGTAGAAAGGATAAAAACTATAGGCGATTGCTACATGGCGTGCGGAGGCTTGCCCGAGGCAAACGAAACACACGCGGTAGATGTGGTCTTAGCCGCACTCGGTATTCAGCAATGGATGAATGACGAATACGAAAGACGCAATGGCAATTTTTGGCAGGTAAGGCTCGGTATGCACACAGGAGAAGCGGTAGCAGGCGTGATAGGCACTACCAAATTTGCGTATGATATATGGGGAAATACCGTAAACCTTGCCTCCCGTATGGAGAGTGGGGGAGAGGTAGGGCGCGTAAACGTAACCCAAGCTACCTTTGACCTCGTGTCGCCTTATTGTGTAGGAGAGTATAGAGAAGAAATTGAAGCCAAAAATATAGGCAAGGTAAGTGCATTCTTCATTGATAGACTTAAGCCCGAATATTCGGCAGATGCGCGTGGCATAGAACCAAACGAGCTTTTTTGGACAAAATGGAAAGAAAAAACAAAAAAGTAAAAATATGGGGTTCTCTGACAATTTTTGTGGAGATTAAAAATGTAGAATTCCCCTAAATAAAAAAGGTTGTCTGACAATTTTTGTGGAAAAACATTTTTTGAGCAAGTTTGGATTTAAGAAACGCCTTTTTTGCTATTGAGCAAAAAAAACTACTACAAAAATTGTCAGACAACCATAAAAAATACCTCCACTGAAACTATTTTTTTGAATAAAAAAAGCCAACAGTTAAAAAACAATAGAAAACTATTGGTCAGTCTTAGTTAAATGTTCGTTTTTTTTCGGTTGGCAATCCGCTTGCGGTTGTCAATCCGAAAAAAAAACAGCGAACAAATAAGAAAGACTGACCACTATGCTACTTTGTCCAAATATTTGTCTAATTTTGCACCCAATATTTCTAATATATCTTTGAACCCCGATTATGTTCAATCTGAAGAAAACCCTCAACCAAGTAAAGGATAAGGTATTCAATCAAATACACGCAAACAATCTCATCTATAATACTTGTTGGGAAGACCCCCGTTGCGACCGCGAGATGATGGCTATTACCAAAAGCACCCGCCTCGTCATGATTACTTCAGCAGGTTGCAATGCGTTGGATTATCTATTGGACAACCCCAAGGAAATTCACTGCATAGACATGAATCCGCGCCAAAATGCGGTACTTGCACTGAAAATCGCGCTCCTCCAACACGCGACTTATACTGACCTTTGGTATTTTTTTGGCGAAGGACATCACCCAAACGCGGTAGCAGTCTATGCCGAAAAACTCAAACCTTACCTGCCTGACTATGCACAAGAGTTTTGGGACAAAAATATCATCTATTTTACCAAGAAAACTTCGTTTTATTTCTTTGGTACTTCAGGCACTTTCGCATGGTGGTTCAATAAATACATCGATGCACGCCCAAGTCTGCGAAAACACATAGACGCACTTTTGAACGCCCAAACACTTGACGAGCAAAAAGACATCTACCAAAAAGTAGAACCCAAAGTAGTAAGCCCATTCATCAAATGGGTTATGAACCGACATCTCACTATGAGTATGCTCGGTGTACCACGCGCTCAACGCCAACTTATCATGGACGAATATGATGGCGGCGTAGGGACATTCATGCAAGAAGCCTTGAAACATATCTTTACAGACTTGCCTACCAAAGACAACTATTTCTGGCGTTTGTACCTCAAAGGCTGTTATACGCCCACTTGTTGTCCAAATTATCTGCTCCCCGAAAACTTTGAAATACTCAAAGAACGCGCACAAAATATCCACCTACATACTACCACTGTGAGTGCATTTTTGGAGGCAAACCCCGCCAAATATACCCAATATGTCCTCCTTGACCACCAAGATTGGCTTGCCGCAAATAATATTCCTGCCCTTGAAGAAGAATGGAATCTTATCCTCAAAAATGCCAAAAAAGACACAAAAATCCTGCTACGCTCTGCCGCTTTGCGTGTAGATTTTTTCCCTGATTTTGTAACAGACAACATAGACTTTGATACGGCTACTATGGAGCGTCTGCACCAGCAAGACCGCGTAGGCACGTATGCAAGTGTGTATTTTGGAAAAGTCAAATAAACAAAATTAAAAATAGTAAAGCTGTTAAATAGAAAAAAGTTACACCAAAAGTGTAACTTTTTTATTTTATAACCACAACAAAAAACGAAACAAAACGTTATAGATAACATAAAAGCAAACACTAAAATTAAACCACCATAATACAATGAGTCTTCCAAAAATGCTATGCATGGCAGTCTTTGTCATGCTGGGGCTGACTGCACAAGCCCAAACTTACAAACTTGAAGGCAACACCCTCATCTTGCCTACCCCGATTACTTTCAAAGGCAGTACCGACAACCTCACAACGGAAAGTAACGAAATGCTTGCCTATCTCAAAAAATATTTGGACAGTAAACCAACCGTAACCCTACTGCGCATAGAAGGGCACGTATCGGACGAGAAAGATGCCGAAAAAGCCCAAAAACTTAGCGAAAAACGCGCTTGGGCTGTTACAAAAGCCCTCGTAAAACTTGGCGTAGATTGTAAAAGACTTTTGCCTGTAGGTTTTGGAGATACCAAACCTGTGGACAAAACCAAAAATACACGCATCACTATCGTAAATGCAGAACTCCGCAACAAACCTATTGGCGGCTTATCTTCAGATGGGGGAGGCAAGACCGCAGGAAGCCCTTGCGAAAAATAATCTCCACGTGCCAACTAAACAAAAAATATTATTTTTAGATAATTATGATTCTTTTACCTACAATCTTCGGCAGCTTTTAGCCGAAAGTGGCGTAAGACATACGTTATCTATCGTCCAAAATGATAAAATACAGCTTGAGGAGGTACAGCATTTTGATAAAATATTGCTTAGTCCTGGCGCGGGCTTACCACAAGAGGCAGGCATCATGCCTGCCTTGATTACTCATTTTGCCCCACAAAAGAGCATACTTGGAGTCTGTTTAGGGCATCAAGCCATTGCAGAGAGCTTTGGAGGAAAACTCTATCAACTTGCCTACCCACAGCATGGCATACAAGCACCACTACATATTTTAGCACCCACAAACCCGCTTTTTAGAGGCGTTCGGCAGGCAGGCAAGGTGGGTTTGTATCACTCGTGGGCAGTAGAGCGCGAAAGCGTAGGCAAGGAATTTGACATATTGGCAGAAGCGCATGAGATAGTCATGGCTATACAACACAAGTCCCTGCCGATTTGGGGCGTACAGTTTCACCCAGAGTCTATTATTAGCACTATAGGCAAAAAAATCGTTCGGAATTGGTTGTTGGCTTGATAATAAATAGCGTTTTGTGTGTGCTTTTAGCACGCGGATAACGCAGATTAAGCGGTTTTTGACGGATTTTCTATATTTTAGAACAGACCACTGTACAATTTCAATTTAAGCCCCTAAAATTACTAAAAAGCGAAAAAAATATAAAACTATTTTTCTTTTTTTGTACGTTGTCAATGGTTGCAA
>JAAFJK010000161.1 GCA_013298105.1 Cytophagales bacterium | reverse complement strand
TTGGATAAAAAAAAGCCCACAACCAAAAGCCGAAAAGCCCCCTAACCCCCGAAGGGGGAATATTTTGGATAAAAAAAAGCCCACAACCAAAAGCCGAAAAGCCCCCTAACCCCCGAAGGGGGAATATTTTGGATAAAAAAAAGCCCACAACCAAAAGCCGAAAAGCCCCCTAACCCCCGAAGGGGGAATATTTTGGATAAAAAAAAGCCCACAACCAAAGGTCGCGGGTTTTTTGAGGTCTTATTACAAAACAAATTCTTTTTCGGGTAGAAGGGTGGAAAGGAGGAGGGGTAAAAGGGTTTACAGGTTTCCTGTTCCCCTGTTTACCTGTCCCTCAGTCCACTTTTTTACCTTTCTACCACAACTTTTGTTACTTTCGCCTTGCCTGCCACTACAGTATGCAAGAAATACACACCCGCAGGAAAAGCCCCCAACCCCAAAGGGGAGATGGTTATTTTATTCCCTTCCATTTTAAAAGGCACTTCTATTCCTTGCACATTGAAAAGGCGGACTTTTCCCCCTTCGGGGGTTAGGGGGCTTTGCGTGCTTATCGTAAATACGCCTTTACTGGGATTAGGATATACCACTACCTTGCCTGCCATACCTTCCACAAACACCACAGGCGAGTATGAAAATGTGCCATCAAAATCCACCTGTTTCAAGCGATAATAACCTTCATTTTGGTTGATGGTGGTTAGTTGATAGTTGATGGGGGCGTTTGATGTTCCGCGTCCTTCTACAAAAGCGATTTTTTGGTAGGCAAGTCCATTTTCAGACATTTCTACCTCAAAACCTTTGTTGTTGATTTCAGAGGCAGTTACCCAAGTCAAACGCACTTCTTCAGTATGCTCTCCTGTTCCCTCGTTTACCCGCTCTCCCGCAAACCTCACAAGCGTAATAGGCAAGGGCGTTGCAGATGAGCCTACAGTCCAGTGCGAAAAAGCGGTAATGCCTGTAGCGGTTACGAAGCGTGCGCCTATATTATTCATGCCATGTGCAAAGCCAGCCCCTGCATCGCCTCCTTTCAACCAACCTGTAGCCGATTGCCAACGATACAACACAAAATCGGTAGCCAAACCCGCGCCTGTAGTTTCGTCAGTAGCATAATCGATGCGCATGGTAGTAGCCACTGTAGGCGTGCCTGTGATGGCATAAATGCGCTCAATCCCATGTCCGCCTCTGCTATCAACCGCGCCTTTGTAGTGTTTGCGGGTTATGGCTACAGGGTAATTGTCGCTTGCTGTGCCTGTATGCGTGAGCGTGAGTCCTGTGCCTTGTATCTCGCCTGAAGCATTGCTCACGGTAGCGTTAAAGGTAATGCCTCCCCCTTGCACAAAGTCGCTTGCGGCGGTATTGTCTGTTACGAGATGGTTGTTGGCGCGGTCTTCAGCCAAAATGCCTGTAGAGCCTAAAGCCACATGGCTACCATTCAAGTCGAGGTCGCCATTGACTACCTCAAGGTTGTTGGCGATAGACAAATTTTGCGTAAGTTGTACGCCTGTAGCGTTGTCTATTTTCAGGCGAGCTACAGCTATAGTAGCATCACTTGTGATAGTTTGCGCACTTGTGCCTTCAAACCAGAGCCAACTGCTCGCGCCGCCTGTGTAGGTCGCGCCTGTGGTTTGATTGAAGTTCCCTTTGAGGTATAGGTCACCATTACTTGTGATGGTGCTTCCTGTGCCTGTATTGGTAACATGATGCACTTTCACATCAACGCCTGTGCCTATATTGATTTTCGTTCCGCCACTATTGACGAGGCTTGTCTGGGCGATGCCCTTGCCTGCCAATAGGATACAAAAGAGTAGGAGTATTTTTTTCATAATCGTAAGGTCTATTGCACTACACTGATAATGTAATTCATGGAAGGAGGGTCTATAGCAGTACCTGTAACATTCCTGAATTTTACTTCTACGGTATTCGCGGCACTCACACGCGCATACGAAATGATAAGCCCATCTGCCAAAGCTGTATCAGGGCTTACCTGCACTGTAGAACCTGTAGCCGCCCCCGTAACAGTGAAAGTATGTGTAAGGCTACTATTCGCGGCTACAGAGAGTACGTTTGAAGTAACGCTTACTCTACGCCCCGAAAGCACAGTTTCTCCATTGATATTTAGTTTATTATTCACTACATAGATACGCCCTGCTGTGGTAGTAGGTGCAGTACCTCTGTTATCGAGTTCTACTGTGCCATCTTTATAGACTATCAAGCCATCGTTACGGAAGGAGCTTGATGCGCCAATACCCACCACCAAAGCGCGGTCTGTGCTGTTAAAAAAAGTAGTAGCAGCAGGCGCATAGCTTGTATTGAACGTACCAAGGACTGCTTCTGCGTAACTTGGGGCGTTTGTACTCTCACCAAAAACAGTGGAATAATCACCTGATGCGACTGTATTTAGACCAAAAGCAGTGGAAGAATTACCTAATGCGTATGTACCTTGACCAAAAACAGTGGAATAACCACCTGATGCGGTTGTAAAAGATCCAAAAGCAGTGGAATAATTACCTGATGCGTTTGTACCTTCACCAAAAGCAGTGGAAGTATAACCTGATGCGGTTGTACCAGAACCAAAAGCAGTGGAAGCATAATCTGATGCGTTTGTAAAATAACCAAAAGCAGTAGAACTAAAAGCTGGTGCGGTTGTATTCGCACCAAAAGCAGTGGAATAAACACCTGATGCGGCTGTACCTACACCAAAAGCAGTGGAATAAAGACCTGATGCGGTTGTACTTCCACCAAAAGCAGTGGAATAACCACCTGATGCGGTTGTATTAGAACCAAAAGCAGTGGAAGCATTGCCTATATTGGCATTGTCCCAGATTGTGCCAACTACTATACCTGCCCTGAAAGCACCCAATTTGCTGGGTATAAAAAGCATCTTGGTTTCGTTTCCGCTTGTCCAGTCTGCGTTGTTGTTGTTGAAAATGAGGGTTTTGCTATAATCAGCCGTATTGGTATAGGTTATTTTGGAAGCATCTGCGGTCAGGAAAGATGAACCTCCGCCTCCTACTGCCGCCCATGCTGTACCATTGTAGGTATAGAAGCCTGCGGTTGCATCTGTTTGGTAGATGAGCAAGCCTGTGGCAGGCAAGGCTATGGCATTGCGTTGGGCTTGAGTCATACGCGGGGCAAGTAGCCCTTTATTGGTAGATTTGATGTCCAAGATAGCCGAAGGGTCTGCGGTGGAGTTGTCGGTATTGACACCTACGCCCTGCGCGAAGCTCTTGCCTGCCCCAAGGCAGCACAAAAGTAATAATACGAGGAGTTTTGGAGTATAATGAGAGAACATACAAGATGTTGGTTTAGGTTAAAATCTGCGACAAAGGTATATACAAAAAAAATAACATTTTTAACAATGTTTTAAACGGTCGTTTTTGGAGGTTGAGTGGTGGGAATCGGGGGTTGAGCGGTAAAGGCATTTTTCATTTATCAGGGAACATTTATCAACTTTTGCTTTTT
>JAAFJK010000277.1 GCA_013298105.1 Cytophagales bacterium | reverse complement strand
ATAGATAGAGATTTGAATGCAAGTTTGAATCTTGAGAAATTGGCGGTGAGCTACACCGTGTCCGCCTGTGGAGCCTCGAAAAAGCCTGTGTCAAATGGCACAGGGGGGCTACGAAGCAGGAAGTGAACATCAAATGTATAAGTTTGTATAAGTTTTACGTAGCGGACGAAGTTACTGTACGAATTTAATACTTTCAAAGTATTAGAAAAGACTGAGGCATCATTGGATATAGCTGGAAATCCATTTAGTATAGTGATGTTGACTGCTCGCAAAGCATTGACAAAAAAACTATTGGACAAAGACAAACAAGTAGAATGGAAGTTTGATTTAGTCCGCAAATTTATAGAAGCCAAATATCCAACAGATAAAATAAGACGTATTTTGGATTTTATTCGTTTTTATGTGAGTTTTGAAGAAACTACCAAAGAAACTCAATATCTTGACAAATTATCTACCATCATAAAACAACGTAAAAATATGGGACTCGAAGAAATGATACTCGAAGAACTTAAAAGGCAAGTTACAGAAAGTGTTACTAAAGAAGTAACACAACAAGTAACGCAACAAGTAACGCAACAAGTAACGCAACAAGTAACGCAACAAAGCAAAGCTGAAATTGTGAAACGGTTATTGCAACGCGGTTTTCAACATATAGACATTTGTGAAATAGCAGATGTTACCGAAGCATTTATTCTGCAAATAAAGCAAGTAAGCTAAAAAACTAATTTTTTACCCCTTGCCTGCCCACACATAGCGTGGGCAGGCAAGGGGTAAAATTTATTTGATTTATGCAGGTGCGTGGCATTTGAAGCCCATGAGCATGATGTCATCTATTTGATTTTCATGCTCCATCCATTGTTTGAGTTTTTGGTAGAGTATTTCTTTTTGCTGTTCAAAAGGTAGTAAATGATTTTCTAACAGAATATTAGCTAAATTTTTCCCACCAAATTTTTTGTTTTCGGGTCCGCCAAATTGGTCTTGAAAACCATCTGTAAAAATATAACAGTAGGTAGGCTTTGAAATATCTATGGTGTGTTTTGTGAATGGTTTGGTATTGTCATACCCACCTATATTGCGTCTATCACCTGAAATACTGAAAAGGGTATTGTCTTGGATATAGACAAGGGGTGTGCGTGTGCCTGCGAACTCAAGTGTTTTATTTTCTTTGTCAATCACACAAAGAGAAACTTCCATGCCATCATTGTTGCGTGTTTCTTCTTGTCTTAAGACTTTTCGAATATTGATGTGTAATTGCTCAAGTATATGCTGTGGTTCTACTATGTCGTCATGCAATATGATGGTGCTTAGCTGGTCATTGCCTATCAAACTCATAAAAGCACCAGGAATACCATGTCCTGTGCAATCTACAGCCGCTAAGATAATGCGTTCTGTTTGAAATCCTGTAATTACTTGTACTTTGCGCGATTCATCTTCTTTATAAATAAATCTCTCAGGGACTTTTTCTACCCAATAAAAATCGCCAGATACAATGTCACGTGGTTGGAATAAAATAAAATAATCGCTTAACAAATTTGCCAAAATTTCCTTTGAAGGAAGCATAGCTTGTTGTATTCTTTGTGCATATTTGATACTGTCTGTAATATTTTTATTTTTATCCTCAATGATGTGTTTAGCCTTATTGATTTCTTCAAGTGCTGACTGGAGTTCAAGCGTGCGGTCTGCTACTTTTTGCTCAAGGGAGGCATTCAGGGAGGCAAGTTCTTTATTTGTAGTTTCTAATTCAGCTTCTTGATAATAACTTTTGATAGCTTCTTTTACTGTCATAGCCAAGTCGTTTGGACTCCATGGTTTGGCTATGAATCTATAAAGTCGGGCATGATTGATTACATTTGTGATGCCTTCCACACTGCTTTGTCCTGTGAGCATGATTTTGCGTGTTTCGGGAAGTTTAGCGTGTATTTTTATAAGTACTTCATCACCTTTCATCTCTGGCATGATATAATCTGAAATCACGAGTGGGATTTCATGTCCAAGCTCTAAGAGTTCTTCTATTATATCAAGTGCTTCTGCGCCACTCTCAGCAGTTTCTATGAGATAAGCTGATTCGAGGGCAGTTCGAAGTTCAGTTTTTAGGCTATTGATGATGATAGCTTCATCATCTACACAAATGATGACAGGTTTAGATTTATTCATTGAAGTAAGTAAGTAAGTATTTTTCAAAAAACATTACACGCGCTATTTTTTGTAATATGCAAAAATAATGCTTTTTATTAGAACGCAAAAAAAAGTTTTGGGAACTTCAGTTACAATACTCTGAAAGAATATCGAACCAAAGCCCCAAAACACACACCCTTTTTCGGTTAGCTTATCTTAAGCTATATGTATATGCTTCACAATGGCTTGTTTTAAGCCTTCTTTATTCCAAGGTTTTGAGATGAACGCGCCCATGGCTTTGGAGCGTACACGCTCTATGGCTTGTGGGTCGGCTTGTCCAGAAAGCATAATTTTGCCTATTTTGGGGTAGTTTTTGTGGACTTCCATCAAAAACTCATCACCTTTCATATTGGGCATCAGCCAATCAGAAATCACAAGAAGTGTATCACTTTGGCTCAATGCGAGTTCTTCCAATATTTCAAGAGCTTCTTCGCCACTTTCAGCTAACTCTATCAAATATTCTTCTCCAAATACTTGCGAAAGTTCTGTTTTGAGGCTTTTGAGTATCATGGGTTCATCATCTACGCAGAGTATTATTTTTCGCTTGTTCATAAAGTTGAATGTATTTCGTAAAACAGTGTGCAAAAATACCAACCTTTCATGAAAGTACAAGCTGAATATCGACCAACGACATGAATATATCGACCAAAATATTTGGGCGTAAGAACCAACGTTATTTAATTTTGGGCTGTGTAGCGGGTATTTCTACCAAAAATGTAGTGCCTACGCCTTCTTCACTTTGGAAATAGATTTTGCCATGATGTTTTTCTATGATTTTACGGCAAATGTCTAAGCCCAATCCACTGCCCTCTCCTGCGGGTTTGGTAGTAAAAAATGCTTTGAATATTTTGTCTTGAATCTCTACAGGTATGCCTCCACCTGTGTCTTTTATGCTGACGATAACAGTATCGTTTTCCAATTTTGTGGCTACAGTAAGCATACCAGAATACTTCATGGCTTGTAGCCCGTTATGGATTAAGTTTGTCCAGACTTGGTTTAGTTGGTCTATGAGGCAAGGGATTTTTCCTGTAAACTGGAAATCAGTTTGGACTTCTATGCCTTGCTTCATGGCATTTTGATAAATGACCAATACCGTTTCTATGCCATCTGCTATGGAGGCTTCTTCCATGACTTCGGTATGGCTTTGGCGAGCATAATTCTTGAGTGCAAAAACGATTTTAGCCGCCTTTTCTGTGGCGATATTGATGGTGTTCGCGCTTCTCTCCAATCCTGAAAGACTGTGGGCAATTTCTAAATTTTTGAGGCTTTCAGTCGTTTTTAGGAGTGTATCATATTCATTTTGATAATTGTAAATGCCCATGTCCACCAGCAAATCCGCTAAATCACTGCCTTTTTCATAACCATTTTCCTGAAAATAGTTCTTAAGTTCGCGCTTATGCGTGCGTTCTTCTTTGGCAGATATGTTCATGTCTTTTTGCAAAGATTTTTCTAAAAGTCCAAAAAAAACATTTTGTTGCTCTACACTCAGTGAAGCAAAAAAGGCAGGCAAGGCAGGCAAGGTAGGTTTGAGGTTATTTTGGATATTGTTTACAGACGAGCGAATCGCGCCAAGCGGTGTGTTAATCTCATGCGCCACACCCGCCACAAGTTGTCCAAGTGCCGCCATTTTCTCAGATTCTATGAGCTGGTTTTGAGTGCTTTGTAGTTCGTGCAATGTATTTTCTAAAGTGCCTTTTTGTTGTTTTAAGACTTCTTGGGTAGCCTGCAATTCTTCTAAGTTTTGTTTGAGTTCTTCTTCAGAAGAAAGCAGTGCTTCATTGGCAAAAGAAAGTTCTTTAGTGCGCTCTTTTACACGACTCTCGAGGGAAGTATTGGCTTCTGCAAGTTCAGATTGAGATTTTTGAATCTTGCCTGCCATGTCATTGAATGCGTGGGCGAGCTTGCCTACCTCATTTTGTTGGGTAATCGCAATGCGTTCGTTTAATTTGCCTTCTGCAAATTTGGTGGTAGCACCTATGATTACTTTTAAGTTATTTACCAAATATCTTGCGGCTAAGAGAGAGGCTATCAAAGCAAACAAGATAGACAAACCCAAAAGTAACAGCAAGAGCCAAGCCATAGATGCAATGGGCGAAAGTGCTTCAGAGAGGTCTATCTTGACCACCAACCCGCTCCGTATAGCAGGTATGTATGCCCATCGAGCCACTACATCTGTACCTTGAGCATCTTTGATAACGCCAAAACCAAATTCGCCTTTGATAGCTTTATCTAAAGCAACTTCCCCTTTAGTCTTTTTTTCTATAGGTTGATTAGAGAGTTTTATAGTGCGGGTATTGGTAGTAAAATAATTTTTATCATTGATTTTGGCAATGATGCGTGTTTCTCCTGTTTTGCCTAAGCCTGTGTAGTCATTGATTTGTTTGTCAATGATTTCATTGTCTATTTCTGTAATAATCAAGCCAATGAACCTTCCTGCTTTGTTGCGTACAGGCGAGGCAATAAAAGCTGTAGGATAGCCATTTTCGGCAGTAAAAGTAAAATCTGAAAAATCAGTTTGCAAGATTGTTCCCGCACGTTTAGCGGCTCTTGCGAGTTCTGCCTTGCCTGCCTGTAGCTCAAGGATATTCGTGCCGTCTGCCAAGGTTTTGTCAGTAGAGCAATATATTTTGTATTCAGGAGAAACGAATAGCAGGTTTTTTACCCTAAAATTCTTTTGGTAAGTAAATAAATTTGGAATAATGTCTGCTATTTTTTTATCAAAACCTACTTTGTCTTTCAGATTAGTCAAATTATAAAGTACGTCCATAGATTTCACTATGTCAGGCATTTGAGATAGAGAAGCCGTATTTTGGAGTTGGTTATCTACATATTCATTGATTTGGTTGATTTGTCTGTCTGAAATGGATTGTAGTTTATTGTTGAGTTCTATACTCAAAGCATCTCGGACGTGGGTATAAGCTATCCATACCAAGCCTGTAGTAGCAGGGATTTGGATAGCCAAAAACACAAGCAAAAGCTGTGTGGATATATTTAAGCGCGATAATAAGTTTATTTTTGCCATAATGTCTGTTATTTTTTACCAAGATTTGCCCAATTTTTGTCCCAACCAGTGTAGAGGTCATGCAAAAAAATTTCCCAATGCTCACGCAAGCGCGAGGCAGGAAAGGGCAGGGGCTGCACAGGTTTTTCTGAACTCCAGACCACATCTACTTGCCCATCTGTCCTGAATTTGCCAATGTGTACAGTTTTCCAAATATGTTGATTTTTTGCATCAATATACACCAAGCCACCAGGCGCAATAAAACTTTGATTGGGTAAATTTTTGAGTACAGTGGCTACATCGGCTGTTTCGGCTTTTCGAACAGCTTGCGCCCAAAGGTTTACACTGATATAGCCCGCCTCTATAGGGTCATCTGTTACAGTATTTGTGCCATATTTTTTCTGGTAATTGGCTACAAATTTTTTATTTTCATCTGTAGAGATGCTCTGAAAATAATTCCAAGCAGTGTATTCGCCTTGCATGAGATTTTTATCCAAACTCCGCAACTCATCTTCAGCAATACTAAAAGAAAATGTGGGCATTTTTTGGGTAGTGATACCCGCTTCTCGGAGTTGTTTGAAAAACTCTATGTTTGTGTCGCCATTGATGTTATTCATGATGACATCAGGCTTTGCTTTGACGATTTTTGCAATCATCTCCTTTACATCTTTACTACCCAAAAGCACATACTCATCTCCTACTACCTCACCCCCAAGTTGTTTGATGAGGTCTTGCATAATGGCAGAAGCAGTGCGCGGAAAAACATAATCCGAACCCACAATGAAGAATTTTTTGCCTATATTGTCAAAAGCCCATTTGGTGGCGGGTATGATTTGCTGATTGGGTGCCGCGCCTGTATATACTATGTGGGGCGATTGTTCAAGTCCTTCATATTGAACAGGATAAAAAAGCAAATGTTTGTGTTCCTCAAAAACAGGTTCTACAGTTTTGCGACTTGCTGAAGTCCAGCAACCAAACACAACACTTACTTTTTCTTGAGTAATAAGTCGCTCGGCTTCAGTCGCAAAATGTCTCCAGTCTGATTTTCCATCTACCAAAATGGGTATGACTTTCCTGCCCAAAAGTCCTCCTTTTTGGTTGATTTCTTCAATCGCCATGAGTGTAGCATTCGCTACTGCCTGTTCGCTGATAGCCATCGTACCAGTCAGAGAGTGCAAAATACCTACTTTGATAGGCGTTTTATCGGTTTGGCAGGCAAGGAAAAAATATGCAATGAACCCAAAATAAAATAGATGTCGTATATGCTGCATGAAAGTTAGTTACTTGTAACCTCCAAAATTATATATAATTTTTTAATTTACGTATTTTTTCAGTATTATTTTATGCTGTACGATTGCAGAAACTTGGTTCTTCGAAAGTTATTACGGAAGCTCTCCTCGAGTTAGTGATGCTGTAAGCATCTGTTTGCCACTTTAGCACCGCGCTTTTGCTAAACAAGGGATTCTTACAGAATGACTATCCAATGGATTTTTAGAAATCCCATAATAACTTTTTAAGAACCAGAAACTTTAAAGTACATTCTAAAAGTCAGTCTAAGATTTGCTTTATTAGACTTCTTAGGAACGAGTAAAAAATAACTTGAGAATATTTAGCCACGCTGTAAGCGTCTGTTATCGAGCTTTTACGCGGTTAGGCAATACCAACAGACGCTTATAGCGTGGCTTCGCGTGAGTGAAATTATCATGTTATTTTATTTTCACTCCTTATGAATTGGAGAAGGGCAGGGTTGAGGCATCAAAAATAGCACTTTCATATATTCATATCGCAAAATAAAACAGCAATAAAAATACATCTTGTAAGATTATTTTATTTGACTTTATGCTATATTTATTTTTTATAACTAATTTTGTAAAATAGTAGGATATTAATTTTGACAGTTACAACATGACTCAAACCCAAAAACTCATCATAAGCTATGCCATTGCACTCACATTGATAGGTATTTTTACAATAGGCTCACAATGGCTCGTACAAGTATCTCTTTCCAATCAAGAATCAGACGCTCGCCTTATCAATCTGGCAGGAAGACAACGTATGCTCAGTCAAAAAATATCAAAAATAAGTCTTTTGATGATATATAAACATGAGGCTAAACAACTTACAGAAATAGATACACTCCTCAAAATGTGGACAAACACCCATGAAAAACTTAAAATTGCCCCACAAAATAGTACTGAACTAAAAAAAATGTATGCAGATATTTCACCTTTTTTGGAAGATATAACCTACAATGTCATGGCACTGAAGGTAGTTCATCAATACGAGAAAAATATAGACACTTTGAAAATTCAGAAAAATATCGAAAATATACTCACAAATGAACCAAAGTTTTTGGAACTCATGAATAATATTACTTTTCAACTTGACAAAGAAGCCAGCCTGCGACTCCAAACTGTCAAAAGGACAGAATGGATAATGATGGGCATTACTTTACTTTTGCTTTTCTTAGAGGCTTTGCTCATATTCAGACCCACCACCAAAGCCATATCAAAATATTTGCATAAAATAGAAGAAAGTAACCAACAACTTGGAGCCTCAGAAGAAGAATTGCGCCAAAACGTAGAAGAATTAAAAACCATGCAAGATGCACTCATCATAAAAAACAATACCATCGAGCAAAACACACTTGCACTTAAAGAAAAAAATGAAGCACTCCTTGGTTCAGAAGAAGAACTAAGACAAAATATAGAAGAACTCCAAACAATTCAAGAAACTACATACAAACAGAAAAATGATTTAGAAATTCTTATTCAAAATCTTCAAAATGCCCAAAAACAACTCATAGAATCCGAGAAAATGGCAGTCTTGGGACAGATAGTAGCTCAAGTAGCCCACGAAATAAATACGCCTTTGGGAGCTATAAAATCCTCCGCAGGCAACATAGAAACCAGCCTCAAAAATGTCATATTTGCGTACCCTGAGTTTTATGAAAAACTTTCAGAAATAGAAAAAATGGCATTCTTAACTATTTTAAGAAAGTCTTTTGACAAAGACCAATCCATGACACTAAGACAAGAAAGGCAGTTCAAAAAAAGTATGACCATATTTTTGGACATCAAATACCCAGAAATGGACACCACAGAAGTAGCTGAAAAACTCATAGAAATAGGACTTTATGAGGACTCATTGGTCTTGCAAACCATATTGCAAAGCCCCAAAGCCGTAAAAACTATCAGCATACTCCATGAACTTTCGCTTCTCATGAGAGGCACATCAAATATAGCCACAGCGGTAGGCAAGGCTTCCAACATTGTGGTTGCACTAAAAAATTATTCACGAAAAAGTGAAATAGAAAAAGCCCAAAAGGTAGTCATTGCAGACCAAATAGAAAACGTTTTGGCATTGTACCAAAATATCCTCCAAAAAGGTATGCACATCGTCCGAGATTTTCAGTATCTATCCGAAACATACTGCTACAGCGAACAGCTACAACAGGTTTGGACTAATCTTATAATCAATGGAATACAAGCCATGAAACAGACTGGTACGCTTACTATCAGTATAAAGTCAGCCGATGGCAATGTTTTGATAAGCGTACAAGATACAGGTACAGGCATACCCGCCGAGATTCAACACAAAGTATTTGATACATTTTTTACTACCAAGCCTTCAGGTGAGGGAAGTGGTTTGGGGTTAGATATTTGCAAAACTATCATTGAGAAGCACCAAGGCAAAATCTATTTTGAAACTACAGAAGGCGTGGGTACTACTTTTTTTGTATCTTTACCTGAAACACCTGTACTTGCTGAAATTTAGCATATTTTAATCTTCCACTGAAGAATAGTTAGCCTTGTCATACAAATATAACCTTTCAAAAGACATCAAAAAAGCAGGCTTGAGGTTAGCAGAGTGCGTATTAAAATTACCCAAGACCAAATATTTTTCACCTCCTTGTGCCTTAAAAGTAAATGTAATGGTTTCAAATCGCTCTTTTTTGCTTTTTTTGCCCTGAAAACCGTCCCAATCTTTGCTTTGGTAGTTTCCGCCGTATTCTTTCTGAAAATTATCTACTATAGCTTGCCTGCGTGCATAATGTTTGGCATCTTTGTCTTGTTTGAAAGTGAATACTTTGTCAGGTTTTATCCTTGCCTGCCCCTCTGCGGGCGTGGCGGGCAAGACCGCAAATCCGAGTGCAGGTACTTCGCGGGCAGGCAAGTCGTGTAACTTTTCAGGGAGCGAAAACTTGCACACAACCGTATATACCTTGCCTGCCTCCAGCGGTGCATTCAGGTATGTACCCAAAAAATCGGGGTTAGCCATATCAAGCACCACTTGTCGTGCATGATTTTTTACCTTTTGGCTTACGCGCTGGGTGGCAGATTTTTCTTGTAAGTTGTGCCAAGTCGTCCAGCCATCTACTTTGCTATGAATGGTTGTATCTCTGCCTATTTTTTCGGCTATTTTCTTGAGGTCATCTGTAGGTGTAAGAACTACCCCACTTTGCCCATATTTTTCCAAACTCTTGGCAAATTCCAATTCGTTTGTAGTGATTTGGAAAGAAGGATTGGGTATAAACTGCACGACTTTCTGTGGGTAGGCAAGGCAGGCAAGGAATAAAGAGAGCGTAAGCAAAAAACAACGTTTCATAGTGGTCAGCCTTAGTTAAATGTTCGTTTTTTTTCGGTTGGCAATCCGCTTGCGGTTGCGGGTCCGAAAAAAAGACCGCGAACAAGTAAGAAAGACTGACCAATAGTATTTGAAACGTTGTTTTTAGTTTTTTGTTTGGTTTTGTATTCTTTTAAGTGATGGGGTAAATTGTCATGCTGAGCGAACCACGCGATTGTTCGCTTTGCTCACAATGACAAACTTGGCACTTCCACATATTAGACTTCTTGCGAAAGAGAAGGGCAAGGTTGAGGTATCAAAAATAGCACTTTCGCAAGAAGTCTATTAAACGGTCTTAGGAACGAGTAAAAAATAACTTGCTAATTTTGTTAATCTTTTGCGCTTATACTTTGTTGCAATAATCATTACAAAACACCGCTTTGCGCTTCTATTGCGCCTCGTCTAAGCCCAAAATATTGC
>JAAFJK010000598.1 GCA_013298105.1 Cytophagales bacterium | reverse complement strand
ATCCAACCCCTTTCACAAAATCGGCTAACGAAACATCTTTATCTAAATTTAGCTTTTGTTTGATGCGGTATTGTTGTTTGCGCACACTGTCGGGGTCTAAATAAAGCATTTGGGCAATGTCTTTGTTGCTCAAGCCCATTTTCATATAAGCACAATAACGCAAATCGTTTTTGGTCAGGTCAGGCGAGAGCTTTTGCAGTTCTGCAAAAAGGGTGGGGTGAACTTCCTCGAAGTGCATCTTGAGCGTTTCCCAGTTTGTATCAGAGGCGAGGCTATTTTGGATTTCCTTTTGCAATTCCTTGCCTGCCTTCCTTGCCTGCTCGTCTAATTGAGGCGCATTATTTTCTAAAAACTTGCCTATTTGGGGCAGGAGTTCGTTTTTTTGCAAAATTTGCAAAGTGTGGTTCAGCAGTTCGCGGTTTTTGTGGTCTTCTATGAGTTTTGCCTGCTTTTCAATCTTATCGGCTTGAGCGCGAATTTCTTCATTGCTTTGTTCGAGGTCGCGGGTGCGTTCTTTTACTTTCTGTTCGAGTTCTATGTTTTTTTGAACAGTCAGCAGTTGAATTTCTACGATTTGCTCTTTTTCCAAACGCTCATTTTCTAATTTCTTGTCTGCGATTTCTTGTTTCAATAAATTGATACGACTTGCCAAAGCTACCGAAAAACAAAGCATTTGGACTGTAATGCCAATTTTGATAAAAGGCGCAGTAAAGTTGTGGAGAGGTGCGAAAATAGTTCCTGACACATATAACAACACACAAACAAAAAAAACGAGATTGGAAAAAGCATAATACTTGCCCGTAGGCGTACCACTTCGCCAAGCCTGCAAACTCAAAAGCATACAACCTAACGTAATCATGCCTATACATACATTGCTGAAGGTAAAAGCATATAATTCAATGTCTAAATCAGTATTTCTTAATAAACCACCTACAGTCATCAAAAAAGTGATGGCACCAAAACTGTATATAAACCAATGCAATATTCTATGCCATGCAGGGTAGGCAAGGCGCGTGTTCAGGTAAGTTTGCGAAAATTTAAGAAAAAATGCGCCTGTTAAGCACACAAACCAATTTCCCAAAATGGTAGCGTACTCAAAAAAGAATATATAATGAAATTTGTACCAAAAAAAAGGCAAAACATCAACAAAGAAAAAATAACCTAAAAGTCCCGTTAAACTTACCACATAATAGGCATAGCTTTTATCACGAACCAACCAATAAATAAAGAGATTGTAAAGCATCAAACCCAACAAGACACCTAAAATACTGAAATTCAGAACATGAGAGGCAATGTGTTTGAGATAAACTTTGTGTGGCGTGTGTAGGCGAAAATATTTTTTCTCCAAACATCTTTTGCAAGGACTCAATTCTTTGAATACAATATGCAACGTACTTTTGCCCTTGCCTACCTGCACAGGAAAGAGCGAATAACTGCCCAAATAAGCACGTTCTTTGTCGTTTATTGCGCCTCCGTTTTTGTAATGTGCTGTTTCTCCATGGTGGCTAAGATAGACTTCAGTGTGGTAGGGATTGTAGGCTTCAAAATAAAACATGGTCTTGTCTGTGCGATTGTCTATCTCTATTTTGAACCAATGATGTTTAACTTCATAACTTACACTATTTTCTTGCCTGAACCTTGCCTGCGTGGTAGGCAAGGTCATGTCTGCGAATTGTAACTTGCCTGTGGTATCATAAAGCATTTGTACCTTGTCTGCAAGGTCATAGGTAGGCAGCTCCTTGTCCAAAATGATTGTTTGGGCAAAAAGAGAGAAAGGGAAAAGGGCAAAAAGGTAAAAAGGTAAAAGGGTAAAATTCAGTAATTTTTCCATTTGAGGTTGGGGCTTTTGCGACAGTCAAAAATGCGAATACACATTGCAAAGCTACATTTTTTTTTGCTTTGTCCCGCTTTTTGGTGCGTATTTTTTAAGGAATTGAACATTATTTTTGTCCATGTCCCGCTTTTATCCGCCCCAAAATTTGCATACAAGGGCAATCGGTGTGTATGTTTGCGGTGTAAATGAGCGCGGAGCTTTTGAAACGCGGTCGCAATATTCACCTTTTTTTTTACCAATATGTTTTTCAAAAAACTAACAATCCCTGTACTTTGCCTAACGTTGGCTCTTGCTTCTTGCAAAAAAGATGAAACACCCGCCTACAATGGCATCGAACTCAAAGCTGATGATTTTCGCGCTGTTTATGCACCCAACAAGACTCTGACGTTTGGGTACTTGGATAAAACAAAAATCTCACTACCTGCTGAAGGTGCAAACCAAACATGGGACTACCGCAATGCGAAGTCGTCAGCTGCCCCTTATACAGATTCATTCAAAGATGTGCCTGCCAATAGTGGTTTCAATTCTGCAACTTATATACTGGAAGGCTTCCCAAGTTTGGGCGCAGTAAGTTTTGCAAGCGGACAATACTTTTATGAGGTATCTGATGCGGGTTGGTTTAGTTTAGGTACAAAGGTACTTGCTCAAACACTGAACTTGCCTAACAATGTAACACTTGCCTCTACAGGCAATTCTTTTGCCTACAGTCCCAAGGTGCAGCTTCATAAATTCCCTATGGTGTATCAAAGCACGTATTCGAGTACAAGTGTTGTAAATGAGGTGTATATGCTGACTGCACCTGCTTTGGGACTTACCTCTGCCACACCTGCCACGCGCAAACTTACATCAGAAATAAATTCGGTAGTAACGGGTTGGGGCAAATTGTACTTGCCTGATGCTACCGAGCCTATCGAGGTGTTGCAAGTGCGCGTTTCTGAAAAATCAACGAACAACTATCTATTAGGCACTTCTCCCGCGCCTGCACAATTATTGACAGGCTTAGGACTGACTGAAGGCTCAAGTATTAACCCTACTTACTACTCATTTTATGCTAAAAATAAAGGCAAGGTAGCAGAAGTTATTTACAATGGTACGACTGTGAGCTATGCGCTTTATCAGAAATAGAGATGAGAGAGGAGAGAGGAGAGAGGAGAGAGGAGAGAGGAG
>JAAFJK010000340.1 GCA_013298105.1 Cytophagales bacterium | reverse complement strand
CTTGTCCTTTTCAGGCATACCATAATACATCACACAGCCTTTGGCTTGTTTGCCTATGATGAGCGAAGATTGCAAAGCCCAGCCTCCGCCAAAGCACCAGCCCACAGTGCCTATTTTGGCTTTTTTGCCTGCATAACTTACTGCACCTTGTACGATGGATTTTCCGCGCTCATACTGCATGGCTTGCATGAACTTGCCTGCCTCCTCGCGCTTGTCTGTAACCTGCCCATCATACATATCCAACGCCAATATATGCACATCTGGCATATCTTTGGCATATTTTTCAGCTTCTTGCTTGATGTGGTCATTCAGTCCCCACCATTCGTGGATTACGAATAGGTAGCGGTTTGTTTTTTTGTTAGCTTTGATAAAGTAGGCTTTGGCTTCCTTTTTATCAGGCGTTTGGAAAGTTATCATCTCGCCTGCCTGCGGTTGAGTAGGCAAGTCAAGGGGCTGTTCGTGCGCCATGAGGAAGTTTTTATCACTGCCAAATTTTGCAAAAGCCTCTGTAGCTTCACAGCACGCGCTTCGCAAAGGCTCTGGTTTGTATTGATAGCCACCCAAAGCGGTTGTAAGGGCTAAAGCTATGACAAGTTTTTTCATATATGTTTTTTTGGGGTAAGTTTGAAAAAAAGCAAGGCGTTTTAATCTTCTATCTGTTCCATCTGCAAAAGTGCAGTCGCTAATTTCTTCAGGTCTGCAAGGTCGATTACATTTTCCTCTTTCCTTTGGAAAAGTGTTTCTTCATTCGTTCTTGCCAGTTCTATAGAGGCTTCTTTGGCTACATTTCTTGCCTCGCCTGCTATTTTGAGTGTATAAGTATCTTCACAAAGTTGTAATTTCAGAAAATCTACTACTGCCTGACGTATGTATTCATATTTATCCATTGTGAACATCATCAAAAATTTATTGGCATTGTGGGCATAGCGCACTTGCGGATTCTCAAGACAATGCTGTTTGTAAATTTCTCTGATTTTTTGCGTGTTGCCAATGCCAAGCAGTTTATTGCGCATGGCGTGGAAAAGTTTTAGCAAATCACCATATTCTTCTTGTGAACCATAGTCATAAAAACTGCGCACAAACATCTCTTTGTGTAGGTCTTCTACGTGCTTACAGTTATCCAAATATTTAAAAAACACCAACATTTGATGTATCAATGCGATTTCTTTAGTAGTAAGTAGGCTTTTGCCCAAAGTACGGATATGCTCCTCCATTTTGTCAAAAGCCTTGATATAGTCAATCTTGAATTGCAACGCTTTAACACCTGTATAACCCATTACGAGTAATGTGAAGGCATTTTTGTCCATGAGGAACGAGTAAAAAATAACTTGCGAATATTTAGCCACGCTGTAAGCGTCTGTTATCGAGCTTTTACGCGGTTAGGCAATACCAACAGACGCTTACAGCGTGGCTTCGCGTGAGTGAAATTATCATGTTATTTTATTTTCATTCCTGATATAGGCTGTTTGTTTTCGCCCATAAGAATCGTCATAAAAGATGTGCCCAAATTTGGGCATATCTTTTTTCCCCTCAATTTCTGTCATTTGCTCGATAAGAACTTTTATATCTCTCAGCACATGACGGTGTTCTTTTCCAAAAGTTTCCGCTACTTTGAGCGAAGTAGTAAGGGCTTGTTTGCCCTCCATGGTTACGAGATTTCCCATTTCTTTGGTAAGGTTTATTTGTCGATGTTTTTTTTGAAAAAAAGAGGCTCTCTTTTCAGATAGCCTCTTTCATTTTTTTTGAATTGACAACCGCAAGCGGATTGCCAACCGTTTTTTATTTTTTCTCCAATATGGTCATTTCTACACGGCGGTTTACCTCACGGTTGTCGTCTGAATCATTGGGATAGATTGGTACAGTTTCACCTTTTCCTGTAGTCATGATACGCTCAGCTTTGATACCTTGACTTACCATGTATGCCTTGATAGCATCTGCACGATTCACAGAAAGTGTAAGGTTTTTATCTGCATCGCCCACGTCATCTGTATGTCCTTCAAGTCTAATGAATTTATCAGGATAATCGTTTTTCAAAATGTCAATTACCAAGTCTAAGAAGCTAAGTGATACTTTTTCTATTTTATAAGTACCTGTTTCAAAGTGAACATACTTAGCCGCTTTGAGGATTCTGATAGCGCTTGAGTCTATTTTTGCGGCTTTAAATTCAGTAACAGTAGCAGGTGGAATTTTCCTTGGACAGCCTTTGTCTATTGCCAAGCCAGCTTCGTCTGGACATTCATCACTTTTGTCGGGTACGTGGTCACCATCTTTGTCAGGACAGCCGAAAGTTTCTTTTGTACCAGGCTCGTCAGGACATTGGTCTTTGCTATCTTGAATACCGTCATTGTCTTTGTCAGGACAACCAGCAAATACTTTTGCACCTGCTTCTTGAGGACAGTTGTCGTGGTCATCAGGGATTCCATCTTCATCTGTATCAGGACAGCCTACGAACTCTCTTTTACCAGGTACATCAGGACAAGCATCATTTATATCCAAAATACCATCTCCATCGCGGTCTGTTTGGGGTGGTCTTTCTTTTTGGTGATGACGATTCAGTTTGAATATACCTGTGAGTTCGAGGATACCATTAGAGTTGATAAGGGCTTTCTCTTGAGTAGTAGGTATATCATAGCTTACAGAAAGCAAGTAATGGGGCTGATTGAACTCGAGTGCGGCTACCATAAAGTTATTGTTGTTGTACCACAAGCCCAATCCAAATTCTCCATCACGCAACATATTGTTGTGCAATGATTCAGAAAGGTGATACCTAAACCATGAGCCTACATTGACTTGATATTTTGCATCAGCAAATATGGCGCGTGCTGTAGGCATAATAGCAAAGCGGTCTGTATGAAGCACACGAATACCACCTGTAGCTTGCAGAGAAGCATTTATACGGCTTTTTTTAGAATCTCCATTTTGAAAATCAATCGAGGGTTGGTTGATATTCATGTAAGAAACACCAAAAAAGGCTTTTTCGCGGTCTTTCTCGTCTTCCCTATTCCAATAAGCACCTGCTCCAAAGGTTACAAAACCTCTTGAAGTAAAGCTAAAATTTTCATTGGTAGTGGCTTCGATGTTAAAAATACCATTTTGATATTGAGAACCAGTAGTGATACCTTTGTCATCAAGGCGTGTTTGGAAATAGCCTACTTGTCCACCAAGCGAAACGCTGCTGTGCGTACCTATGTGGATATTGTAAGCTCCCGCCGCACTACCGCCTGTCGTTTTGGTAAAGCTGGCACTGTTATCACTGATAAAGTTAATCCCTACCCCACCCACGCGCGTTTCTCTGTTATTTTTGAAAAATGGATAGATGATACTTCCCATAGGCGTGTCAAAGGTCTGCCCCGCACCTATTTGTTGTCTGCGATAATTGAAGCTAAGACGCAAGTCATTAGAAGCTCCTATCATGGCAGGGTTGGTAATAAATGGCGTATAGTGATACTGTGAAAAAGTAGCATACGGAGCATTGGAGCTTTGCGCTTCTGCGCGTTGCGCACCTGCCCACATCATCAATCCTGCTATGCCACTAAGTAGTAATTTTTTCATGATTAAGTTTCGTGTTAAAGTGAAATACTGCTTTTACATTTATATGTACCTTGCCTACCCTGCGCGGGCAGGCAAGGGCATATAAAGTATAGGCTCTACTTAGCGTACCAAACGGATAACGCCTGTTTTCTTACCATTGAACTCAATGGGCTTGCCATCGCGATACTTGCCTTCTATGTACCAGATATAAGAACCCATAGGTTGGTCTTTGCCGCCTTTCTTTCCGTCCCAGCCTTTGGTTTGGATTTCATTCACGTCAGAGGTTTCAAATATAGGGTTGTTATTTCTATCCAAGATTTTGAGTTTGAGGTTGTCTATATTACCCTCTCCACCATATATCAAGAATACATCATTGTTGGTATCACCATTGGGTGAGAACAAGGTAGGCACAAATATCTTATCACTGATGACATCTATACGTACATTGTAGTCAGTATTAGACCAGTCACGTCCATCATACACTTTGAAAGTGAAACTTGCATAGTTGATGCCTGTTTTATTCAAATCAGGGATAAATACAAGTTTAGAAGGTGTGTTGGCATTGCCCAAATCAGCTACATTGATGTCAAGGTTAGATGTAACATCTACTCCATTGAACTGTAACTTAGCACCTGGAGGCAGAGCGGCATTGACAATCCTTACTCTCTTGAATACATTGACATCTACAAATGGAGCGTCTATGTCTATGAATTTCAAGCTATCACGTTTGATTATCAAGTTTGCGTCTGACTCTTTCTCCTTCTTCTTCGTGATAAGTATTACGTTTTTAGAAGTAGGTGGATTGTTCGGATTGGCAATGATTTGATAACCGCTCGCGCTGAGGCTTGCACCTGTACGCGCACCCACAATCGTGATGAATTGTTCTGTAACTACAGGCAACTGTACGTTGATACTATCGCCTATGGTAGCACCTTGCGCCACATCTACCGTAAAGAAGAAATGTGCTTTTTGTGCTTTCGGGATTACATAATTCAAACAACTGAAGATAGCGTTTGTACCTTTGGGTACTACAGCCACTGTGCTTAGTCTTACATCACTTACACTAAGGATAGTATCTGTAGATGCAATCAATCTAAAGCTCTTGTCTTTGAAGTCTTCCACTTTATACTCTTTATCACCCGTCTTCAACAATACATCTGTAAGCAATACATCTGCATCTTTGCCTTCTACGCTAAAGCGATATACCACGTGTCCATCTGTGTTGCGATTGACAAAAGCACGATTTACGTTTGTGGTAGTTACTCTGGCTTCAGGAAGTTGGATAACTGTACCACGCACTTTGAAGTTATCAATAGCCGCACCACCTGTGAGTTTGTTCCTGTCATTATAGACAAAGCAAAAACGTACTTTGTCCTTGCCTGCCAATACAGGAATGGTATAGCTTCTACTTTCGTGTGGCTGACCACCTTCTTTATCGCCTTTTATCTCAGCATTGAGGAGCGTATTTGAAGTCCAGCTCAATCCGTTGTCTGTAGAATACTGGAATGTTACGGTACCACCTGTAGGCTCGTTCGGGTTGTAAGCAGGTCCTACAGAGTTGAAGGCATCAAAAGATACTTGGATATTTTGGTAGTTTCTGAAATCAAATGCAGGCGTTACCAATCTATCTGCATCAAAAGTACGCGCCGCGCCACCTTTGTTGTCATCTAATGCCGCAAATCCATTCTCAAATCCATTGCCTCCAAATCCAGGTATTTGCCCTGTTTCAAAAGGGAACTCATTGGCTAAGGTAGGCGTGGCAGGGTCTAAGTCATTGGCAATAGCCGAGAACCAAGAGCTTGTACTGCGTTTGCCTTGTACTTGCCATGTTACAGGAATACCTGCATCAAAGTTTTCGTCATGCTTGCCCAAAGGATCTGATACAGGTTCGTGGATAAGACCTGAGTAAGCTACTACGATTACATTGACTGTTTTGGCATCATTCGCGGGTACTAAATCACCAGGAAGGTTTGTCTTAGCCGTGATATTCAATGTAGGCACATTGGGGTTCGCTATCTTCACAGCATTTGCAAATTCATACTTCATGCTTTGGAAACGCTCCAGACGGAAGGGGAAGAATTCTACAAATGTTTCGCCATTGAGCGTGTACTGGATAGGGAACTCTTGGATAGGAGTTGCACCAAAATTGGCTACTTCTACCACTACGCGCCCATACACAGGAGAACAACGGTTGAAATCAATGGCAGTGATAGCCGCATCTTTTTGTGGCAATACAGCAAAGCTCATGTTATCTACGCCCATATCTGTACCTCCATTGTCTGAAGTCGCTTTGAAGCGGAAAACAGTAGTGGGTGAGTTCAGGTTAGGTTGTTCTATGTTGTCAAATACGATACGTTTTGTTTCCCACAAATCAATCGTGCGTGTGAAGGTAGCTATAGGAGAAGTGGTATAAGTAGCTCCACCATCTATAGATACATATACTTCCAACAAGTCTTCGTTGGTACGTGCGCCATTAGAGAAGTCGCGGTTTGAATAATCAAACTGTAACATCTTGGCTTCTGTAGTAGGCGTATTGGCGTTCACATACAGTTCCATTTTACCTTCAAGCCCTATAGGAGCCGCAAAAGAGTGGAAAGATGCCGCACCATTACCTGAAGCTGGGATTACACTGGCACCACTTGTCCATACATTGTCAAGACCAGTCCAGCCATTGGCAGAAAGACTTGCGATGTATGCACCATAAGTAGGTGTACCCGGTACAGCCACACGCGCTTGTCTCCAAGCCAAATTGCCTGTAAAAGGACGGATAACCCAGTGGAAACGTCCATTTTTCAAAGGCACGTCATCATCTCCACAAGCATCACCCCATATCTCAAAATCTTCTGTATAAGGCAGGGTTGCATATTCAGGCGAACCAGCCAAAACAAAGTTATAGGGTTCTGAAGAACCTGATAATCCACTTGTAGGGCAAGTGCTGACACGGCGGAAGCGTGTGGTTTGGACAGATGATATTTCGTAAGTAGGTGTTTTTACTACTACACCATTGTCATCTTTGGCATCTTCCCAAGGTCCCCATGCACCATTGATGAATAGCGAACGTTCCCATTTGTAGGTAAGTCCAGCCAATACATCTGAAGATGAATCTTTCACATAGAGAAGCAAGCTCAGGTTGTTGCAAGGGTTGCCATCTACAGTAGAAGGCAATGCTGTACCTCCATTTATTACAGTAGCTGTAGCACAGCCCGCGAGTGCATCTACACGCACTTCATCTATGCCTATGTCGCTGTCATCAGCATTCCAGTTCACAAGGAAGCGTATGATGGTATTTGTAGAGGTACTATTGAAGGTATAAGAACGTTCCGCCCAGCCCTCTTGTTTGGCGAGGGTAACCAAAGGTTGGAAGTTAGTACCACCATTGGTAGAATACTGTACGATAAGTTTATCTTCGTTGCCAAGTCCTTCGAGTGAGTTAGGTACGTCTGGGTTGGTGTACCAGAAACGAAGTTGCTTAGTACCCGGTGTACTACAATCTATATAAAGGTCAAATCTACCTTGAGCCGCTGTACTTGGAGGTGCCTCTGTACCTGTACCTTCTATGAAGAAGTTGTGGAAAGTAGCACATCCTTGTCCGTATATAACGGTAGGCAAGGCTTCAGGAAAGTTAAAGTTCCAGTTCGCATCACGTCCTTGGTTTTGTCTGCGCCAAGAAGAGTTGCCTGTGAAAGGTGAGTTTCTCCAGCTTTGATCTACTTCACGCTGTACGCCTGTTGGATCACTCAACTTAGGTCTGTCTGCAGGTCTGTCATTTGTACCACAGCCATTGCCCCAGTTCTCAAAATCTTGTCTGTAAGGTAGTTTTGCAAATACCAAAGGATTAGGCGAGATAAGTTGCACAGGTGTAGAGGTAGCTGAATTGCCTGTAGCCGTACAAGTTATCACACGACGATAGAAGCCTGTTTGGACTACTGTCATGAGGTAGTTTTGTCTGGTAGAAGCTAATCCATCAAGTGGCACGTAAGGCAATACACCATCTACCGAAAATTCCCACTTGTACGTAAAGCCATAATGCGTTTCGTCTGAAGCACCCGTAACATACACTGCATACGGAGCTGAATAACAGAAATTAAAATCAGGCATTTGGGTAGGCATATTCGCCAAATCACCTACAGCTATAGTGGGTGTATTAGCCGCAATACCACCTGCAAGCGCAGTAGCAGAAGCGCAATCATCTACATATACTATATATACTTCATCTATGCCCATATCTGTACCTTCAGGTCTTGGAAACTGAGTAGGTGATTGGGTAGTTTGTGCAGTACCTTTGAAGCGGATAACTGTCTGTGGTTTGTCATTGTTGAAGTTGATGTAATTGGGCAACCAAGTAGGGGCTACACCCAATTCTACAGGCGAACCAAAACTTAAGCCGTTATCAAATGACATCTCTACTTCCAACTTATCTTTGTTGATGTTGTACTCTTCTTCTGGCCATGGAATAGCCGTAAATGTAGGAGAAACAGGCAAAGGACGTTGTGGATTTCTAAAACGGAAACGGAGTTGCTTCATTTGTGTACCTGAAGCATCTACATACAGTTCTAAGTTACCTGTTCTTTGTCCATTGCCACCAAATCCATTGAAGCCAGCCGCTCCCAAAGAAGCTGGAATAGGTGCAATGGCATTAGCCCCTGTAGTAGGTGGTCCGAGTGGATACACTCGTCCATAAGTACCCCAAGAACCGCCTGACACCCAACCTATACCTGCTGTAGCAGGGTTCGATATTCTGCGCCATGTGCCTCTGTTATTACCCGCTACGCTTCTCCAGTGTTGATTGCGGGCTGGTACAGCCTCATTCAAATCATTTTGGATAAGATTTGTGCTTGAAAGTACAGGCGAAACAGGTCTGATATTTGCTTGCTGAAGCTGATCTGAGGCATTGCCAGTAGTACAGTTGCCACCTGCTGTCCATACGTCATCAAATCCTTGGTAATAAGGAATTTTGGCGTAAGCCATCGGGTAAGGGAAATCCAACGTTACCGCATTACTGAAAGACACCATGTTGATAGTATCTACAGGACACATGATTTTTCTGCGGTACTGACGTGCAGGGTTATTGGGCTGTGCTGTAGCTGTGAATCTATAGGTAGCGGCTTGTTGGTTTGCAATGTTATTCCAAGTAACGCCATTGTCGGTAGATACCTGCCATCTGAATATATGCAAATCATCTGTAGCCCACGCAGGGTCATCTGAAGCAAAAGTAAAGGGTGCAGGCTGTTGTAGGTTACTGCTTACGCTGATACTTACTTCTGTACCCGCACAGAAATTGGCGGGGCTTGCTGTGGCAAAACCACCCCAAGGTTTTTTCGAACATGGCACGAGGTCTATCACTATCAAGCTGTCCAAACCTATGTTACTGTTGTTGGTAAGCGGATTAGGATCGCCTGATGCCAAAAATCTAATGACTTGATTGGCACTGTTTGATTCTATGATGTAGCCTTTTCTATTCCAAGCGGGGTTAGGCGTAGCTGCTTCCAAACCTATAGGGGTTGGAGGTATATTGGCAATGTCAGGTGTAGTCTGTACGGATACTACGTCTGTACCATTTGTATTGCGGATATAGAACTGTACGGCTTTTTTGTTCGTACTCGCGCTCATATCCACATAGAGGTCAAACTCATTATTGCCTGCTGTACCTGTAGAGAAGAACTCCGCACAACCTACTGTAGCAGGTGAGGGAAGCGCGGGAGGCGCAGGAGGTAGAGATGCCAAACTTGAGGCAGGAGGTATGAAGTTCACAAACCACTGTCCCACGTTGGGTACGTTGTTCGCATCTACGAATACGTCTTGATTTCTACGCCAAGATAGATTGCCTATGTTGGGCGTATTTTTCCAAGCCGCATCAGGGAGTTGTTTATCACGACAACCGTTTATCCAGTTTTCGAATAACTGTACATACCTACCGGGTATGCCGGGCGTAATCGCTACAGGGACAGGGCGTATTTGGCGAATCCTGATAGTATCTGAATAGGCTACCGCACCGCCATTTTTGCAAGTCATGCGACGTACATAATAAGGCTCTTGTCCATCTCCCAACACGGGCGTAGTGTATGTACCTTGGTTATTGGGCTGATTGGGCAAAATATCTGCAGGTGTGAATGTAACATTGTCGGTAGATTTGAGCCACAAAAATTCAAAATCTTGCGCACCGAGTAGGTCATCACTTGCGCGTATGCCCAAGTTCACACTGGCAGGATCACAAAGACGGAACTCGCCTGTGATTTTGCCTCTGTTCAGGATAGCACTACAAGGTTTAATCTCTACCACTTCTACATCATCTATAGCTATATCTGACTGAATACCTCCAGCTATAGGAAGTGGATAGAAAGGAGAGGTAGTGGCTCTAAAGCGAATCACTACTGTAGGGGAGTTAGCCGCTACTTTCACAGCAATTCTTTTCCAGTTCAATGGCTTATTAATAGATTGAGCAAAAGCCGAAGGAACGGGTGCAGGAGGGATAGAGTCAAGCGTTTCGCTATAGTATGTACCTATAGTAGTAGGGAAAGTAACCCCACCATCTGTAGAGAGTAGCACTTCCATCGCATCTGTATGCACAGGTAGCCACTGACGGTCTGCGCCAGGCGTAGGCTCTACATAGACATACTGCTGGCGGTTTCGATAAAGGAAGCGGACTTCTTTAGTAAAACTACTGCTCATATTCACATTCAAATCCATCCACCCTTGCTGACCTGCCATGGCATTGCCTGTAGTAGCAAAGCCACCTGCGTGGAAAGTAGCCGCACCTGTACCACTGATAGGCACTACATTGCCTACAGCGATATTATTGTTTGGTTGATTCCATTTACCAGCAACACCTTCATTTTGTCTGCGCCAAGATAAGGGTCCTTCATCAGGTGTATTTTTCCAATACTTCTCTCCAGGAGGACGATTCGCTGGTACTTCTACAGGTATGTCTTTAGTTTTACATTTGTCTTGCCAGTTTTCAAAATCTTGAATATAAGGCAATGCGGCATATACAGGCGCACCCGATACATCAGCAAAAGTATAAGGTACTGAAGACGCATTGCTTGTGGGGGCTGTAGTACAGGTCGTTACCCTTCGATATTGGGTAGTTTGTGTAACTCCTGTAGCGTCATACGAGCCTTGTGTATTGTTGCCGGGTGCTGGAGTCCAAGTAACCCCTCCATTGGTAGATTGCTCCCATACAAAGGTGAATCCTGCCGCTAAAGGCAATCCTGTAACTGAAAGTGTCGTACTTGCGCCTGCATTTCCGCAAAAAGAAGCTACCGAAGACACAGTAGTTCCTCCGCCTACTGGATTCACACAAGGTGTAGGAGGTATGGCTGTGAAGCGTATATTGGCACGTGATGTGCTGGCTACTACACCACCACTTGCTTGACAAAAAGTAGGGTCTGGAGGAAGTGCATCAAGCAAAAAATCGTCATCTGCATAACCATCTCCTTGCAGTCTTCTGGCAGTAGCTAAACCAGCCACTACAGTTCTTTGCACATTTGTAGATGTTGCCCACTCTGTTCCACTTTGACTACAAGCTACCGTATTGTTGTTGAATACTACTTGTACTACGATGTTTCCGCCAGTCCATACAAAAGGTGTACTCAAAGGCAAATCAAAGTAATTGTTAAGGTTTGCGGGATTTTTATGTGCTGTGTACAGAGGTGTAGTAAAACGCACAGGTCCGAGTGTAGCTTGTGGTACAAAAGCTGTAGCTACATCATTCTGATTGGTGTTGGCTACCCAAACCCTAAAGTTTTTAAGGTCAAGCATATTGGCAGGAGCGGCAGCTCCAACCCTGAATGCTATGTGTGTAACAATGGCACCTGGAGGCATGGCATTCAACTCGGCTGAGCGATAAATGAACTGCGCACGTATGCCTTCCCAAACGTTATCATAGGGTCCAGGATTTGCACCTACTGCAGTGCCTGTACCTATGATGAACTGTTGTGCTTGCGATGTCATGGGCAAAAGCCACAGTAGCATCATCAATGCGACTGTAGCCTTGCGCCAGTGGCTGAAAGCTATGGTATATAGTTTATTCATGGTTATTTAATTTCTGTTTGTTTTTTTTGATATTGTTCCAAGAGTTGTTTACGAAGGTCGGCTTGTTCCTCTTTGGTCATATAAGGAAGTTTGGGTTCGTATCTTTTCCACTCCTTCTGAAGTGCATCTTCTGATTCGATGAGTTGCGTAGCTTGTTTTTCAGAGAGCTTGTCGAGGCTCACTTCAGCTATAGTATTTACGCCTTGTGCTTCCATAGCGGCTACCATGCCTTTGGCTGGCGGGAGGTCTTTGCTTAGGCTTTCTGCAAGTTCAGGGTGTTTTTTGATGTACTCCTTGATTCGTTTGCGTGCCGCCAATTCTTTTTCGGGTTGGGGCGCGTTTTCTGGGGCGCGGAATACTTCTACATTTTTTCCCTTAATACCACTCACTTCAGTAGTAGGGGTTTTGACGAGCGCGGGCGGGTTCTCGCGGTAGGCAAGTCGTCTGTTGATTTCGACGCTGATGTCCCACTTTTCTTGCTGTTCGGGGGTTAGATTCTTACGCTGGATTTGGGCATAAGAGCCTTGTACCACGAACCAAGCCAGCATTGACAGCAACATACAAAGTTTGTTTCGCATGGTTTGGAAATGTTTGATGATGAATTAATGATTTTATAGTGTTCTTAACGTTGCGATAGTAAAAAAAGGTAGTAAAATAGCAGACTTCTTACTTGCCTGCCCAAAGATATGGGCTTTTTGGTACAAGTCTATTATCAAAAGCAAAGTTAGTGTTTATTTTTTGTTAATACAAAATTTTCAAATGTTAAATTTCATATTTTTGTGCCTTGCCTGCCTTTTTATATTTTGAATATACTGTAATACCAAATATTATTTGCAAAATTAAGGCAAACGCACCTGTTCGAAGCGTCCATTCCGAATAGTTTTGAACTGTCCGTTGGGTAGGCAAGTTTTTCCATTGAATGCGCCAGTAGCAAAAAAATCTTGAATATTACTTATTTCTATGTAAGTTCCTGTTTCGCCTATGCAATTTGTGCGGGTTTGATAGGTAGCATTGACTTGGTTCAGGTTGCCTGCGGGTGCGTAGGCAAGGTTATGTTGTGTTTGAGGGTTCACAAAGTGTGTAGTAGTGGCATTGCCTATGGCATATACCTTTATATATAGGAGTTCGTCTTTTTCATTGTAGGCATATATTTGCAAATCCGTAATACTGCCCACTTGACTGTACTGCACAGTCATGCGCTTAGACTGAAAAGCTACGCCATCTATCTCACAATAGAGCTGGTCTTGGGGCGGGGGCGTATCTTTGCCACAAGCTACCAAACCCATCAAAAGCAGGAAAAAAAACAGGGAACATTTATCAAGGAACATTTAAAAAGAGGAGTTTTTACGTAAGTTTCAGTTTAAACTTGCCTACCAAACACTAAAATTTTTGGGGCAGAGAGCTAAGTAAGGAATGAAAATTTAATAACTTCATCTTTTCATATCTTGTCTTTTTAGCACGCGGATAACGCAGATGAGGCTGATTTTCACGGATTTTCAGATTTTAAAATTTAAAAATCCGTTGTCATCTGTAAAATCCGCGTTATCCGCGTGCTAAAAAGATGCCCTTAGGAACGAGTAAAAAATAACTTGGACATTTTGCTAATCTTTTGCGCTTATACTTCGTTGCAATATTCATTACAAAACGCTATCCTACTGTTTTCGCGCTTCTATTGCGCCTTGTCTAAGCACAAAATATCGCGCAAAATCCTGACCATCTTATTTTTTACTCGTTCCTAACCCTGCCCCTCTCCAACTGGTTCTTCAAAAGTTAGGTTGTCTGACATTTTTTGTGGAGGGGAAAAAGAGCGTACTTTGTCCTTGTGAGCGAACCACGCGATTGTTCGCTTTGCTCACAAGGACAAACTCGGCACTTGCACCTCTGCATCAAAGCCTTTTACTTAGTCGCCAAGCGCATCACGTTCTTTTTTGATTTGTTCGGCTTTTTCTTTCATTTTAAGTTGTTGATAGATTTGCCCCAATACATCTAAGGTTTTGGCTTCTTTTGGTTTGGCAAGATATAATTTTTCAAAATAGGGGAGTGCTTTTTTCAACTCGGCAGAGGCACGCGCTTCTTCTGTTTTGCCTTTTTTGTTATATTCGTCCATAGGCATATTGTTTACAGTCGTAACAATTTCCGCGCCTTTGTTGTAGTATATAGCCCCCAAGTTATAGAGTGCATCTTCGTTATTGTCAATGCTTACGGATTTTTCATACGCGGCTATGGCATCATCAAATTTTTTCACGCGCTCATAGAGTACGCCCATGTTAAAATACGCGCCTGCGTCATTGGGGTTTTTCTTGAGTGATTCTTTGATGGCATTGATAGCTTCGTCTGCATTGCCACTTTTTTCGAGCATACCAAGCATGAATTTTTGGAGTTCGTCATTATCACCAAGTTTCAAGCCTTTTTGGGCTATGGCAATCGCTTTTTCTGCATCTTTTTTCTCAGTGTAGTAATAAGAAGCAAGATAGTAGCAATACATAGATTTGTCTTTTGTATCGGGGTGTGCTATCAGTGCTTCAGAGGCTTTTTCGAAAACAGGATAGTTTTTGCTGAGTGAAGCCGCCGCCCAGCAGAAGTAGGGAGGCAAGGTGTCTTTTGGGTTGAGCTTGCCTGCGAGTTCAGCATTTTTGATTACTTCACTGTATTGGGTGATTGCCTCGTCTTTTTTACCCCCTTCGGTTAATTTTTGGGCTTTATTGTAGTAAAACAATGCGCTATTTGCAAGTGCGCCATAAAGGTTGCCTTGAGGCAACATTTCTTTTTTAGCGTCTTTGTTATCAGGCTCTATTTGAAGGGCTTTTTCGTAAGCGGCATAAGCAGTAGCGGCAAAACTCCCATCGTCCATTTTTTTGTATATGCCTGTTTGGTCATTTACTATAGCACTGTAAATCATGCCTTTGTAAAGCCACGTTTTGGCTTTTTCTGCGTGTTTTGGATTTTCGAGGGCTTTGTCAATGGCTTCTTTAGCCTTGCTCAGTTGTCCTGCATCATAGTTGATTTTTGCAGAGGCAGGATTTTGTGCGAAGCCCTGCATTGCCCAGCAAAGACTCAAAATAGTAAAGAGGGTAAATTTTATACTTTTCATGAGATAAAAATTGGATATTGGATTGTTATTTTTCACAAAGATAAACTGTTTTTGTAAATAGTTTATTGTGTAAATCTATAGTTTATCAAAAAAAAAGTCGGTTTACAGTTTTATTTTTCTAAAGTGTGTCCAAAGGTGTAATTTATCTATCAAAACGCCTCACTTTTTTGGTTGTCTGACAATTTTTGTGGAAAAACATTTTTTGAGCAAATTCAGATTTAAGAAACGCCTTTTTTGCTCAATAGGATAGGGTTTAAAACCCTATCCTATCCTATTGAGCAAAAAAAACTACCACAAAAATTGTCAGAGAACCACTTTTTTATCTGTTGCGACACATTATGTAGGGGAACTTTGTCTTTTATACTTTCCCAATGAGGGAACAGGCTTTACGTATCATTTTTGTGGATGCTTTTAGCACGCGGATAACGCAGATTAAGCGGGTTTTTACGGATTTTCTATGTATCCGCGTGCCTATTTCACAAACTAATGATATCGTTATCAAACTTAGGGGTTTTGCACCACTATTTTGTGGATAGTTTGTAAGCCAAATTGATTGGTGATTTTGGCGTGGTAGATGCCTTGCCCATAATTTGTAAGGTCTAAAACCACTTTGCTGTCAATCGTTTCTGAAGCCTCTACGCGCTGAGTGGAAACTATTTTGCCTAAGTTGTTGTAAACTTGTATATCTATTGCACTTCCCTGATTGTTGATGATATTCAACGTAACCTTGCCTGAAGTGGGATTAGGAAACAATTTTACTTCCACCAAATCGGCAAAGCGTTGCAAGGATTCACTATTGAGTACAAATTCTTCAGAAGTAGGCGAGGAGCAACCATTTTTTGTAATCATTACTTTGTACTTACCCAATTTATCTACGCGCAAGGTAGGCAAGTTGTTCGTAATCAAGGTATTGTCTTTGTACCAAAGATAACTATCGCCTTCTACACTTGACTTCAGTTCATACAAAGAAGTATGTGCAATAGCAGGTTTTGCGGGCTTGGCTTTTACAGTCATTTCTACAGTTTGCGAAATAACTTTAGGCGGATTGCCACAACTCAAATTAGTTTGTACCTCAAGCGTAAGTTTGTCCAAATTTTGCAAAGAATTTGTAGCAAAAGTAGGCAAGTTTGTGCCTACATTCGTGCCATTCAATTTCCATTGATAGATAGGTGCATTGCCTATATTGCTTGCCTGTGCTGTAAATGTAACGCTTTCCTGTGCGCAAATGATGTTGTTGATGGCATTGTTTGAAATGGAAACAGAAGCATCAGGCAAGCGTTTTATGGTTACGGTACTTTCCGTATTGGCGCAATCAGGCACACCTGTCAAAGTCCATTTGAATACATTGTCGCCTACAGCTAAATTGGTTGCTGTAGCATTTGGTTTGTTGGGTTCTGCTATCTCGCCTGCCCCACTGAGGCGTGTCCACGTACCGCGTCCCATCGTGGGTGTGTTGCCTTCGAGGGTAAACGAATTACTACAAACTGTTCTTGCCTGCCCTGCCTGCGCTTTTGCAAACAAATTACAATAATCTATAGGCACTACAGGAAATTGATAATCTGTCATATTTGTTTGGGTTTCATTGGTGCGCACAGGCTCATTGAAATCAAAATAAATGTCTGCAAAGTTTTTGATAATTGTTCCTTCTACCAGCGTAGGCAAGTGCTTGATTTTGAATTTGATGTAGCCATGACTTGCGGGTTCATTGATGCTTTTGGCAGGCAAGTTGATGTCTGTAAATGTCCAAAATGCGACTTGTTTGCCGTTTACTCTTTCAAATTTCAGTTTATAAGGGTGGCTTACACTTGCCATTTGGAAAGTTGTCAAATCCAAATGCTGTGAAAGTGTATCAATCACTACGATATTTACCGCTTCGGCAGTTCCCATATTCTGGAAACGAATCTTGAACTCAAGTTCTGTATTCGGTTTTACGTAATTGTGTTCTGTAATGCCTGCAGGAGAAACAGCCTTGTCATTGGGGTCGTAAGAATCCACGATAGGCATACAATCCATTTCGCTATTGGCATATTCATCATTGGGCAAGAACATGAATTTTATTTGTGAACTTCCCTGCACTACAGGGATTAAAATACCACAATTCATTACTGCCGCACTGACCATTGCGCCATCAGGGTGTCCTACAGCTTGGTTTGCTTGTATGAATAAATTTTCGCCATCAGTCGGAATTTCCAATACCAAACTATCGCCTTGTGCCAAAGTAAGCGTGTTGTTCAAAATCTGTGTATTACCGCGCCAAATTTTGTACGCACTTTGCAAAGAAGCTGTACCCACATTGCGCAAAACAAACCTGCCTTTGTGTGGCGTGGTATTTAAACACTTGCCTACAATCTCCAAACTCGCACCATTCCAAGCAGGCGCGGAACAGGTATTTTTAGGGTAGATTTTCGCTTCAGTGCATTGGATTAGTCCCACAATATTGGGAACACAAGCCACAGAATCCGTAACAATAAACTGCCCGCTTTGCCCTGCTTGCAATGTGCCTACATTGAATTTATAAGTGTTGCCTGTTACATTTACCCAAGGATTGGTACTACTCAAAGGGACGACATATTCAGGAAATGTAACAGTAATATGAGCGTTATTGGCTGTAACCACGCCTTCGTTCTCGTATTTTACTATAGTTTGATTACGGAAGCAACGCCTGCGCCTTGCAGTAATATCGACAGTTAGGGAAGTACATTCTTTGACATTGTTCCCAAAATCGTAGCCCGAAACTTCGTTATTCAAACCATTGAAAGTAACAGTATGCGTGCCTGCCCCTGCTGGGCAAAGTTGTGTAACGCTCAAGCCTTTTGCTTGTGGGATAACTTGGCTGATGGTATAAGTTCCCGCGCCTACTTCGAGTTCATAATTGCCATTTTCGTCTGTAGAGGTAATGTAGCCTCCAGGCTCTGCTTTAATAGTATAATATTCCTTGCCTACCTCGCCTGCCTCTTTTTGGCAGTTGGCATTCAAATCATGGTAAACCTTGCCTTTGATGATGTTTCCGCGTGTTTTTTGGAAGTGGTAGATGACATTAATTGTATCATTACCTTGTACTTTAGAACCATTGCAAAGTATATTATCATCATCAATAATTTCTACAGGGTTATAAAAAAACTTTTGATTGGGTACTTCTAACCGTCCTCCCAAAACCCACAAGCCATTAACATTTTTATACGTTTTTATGTATTGATGTGTTGAACTGTGTAAATAAGTTGGAACAAGCATCAACTTATCTGTGTGAGTTATGGTAAATTTGTTGCTTTGGAGTGAATTTTCTTTTTTGATACCTTGTTGAAACCAACTGTTCCCTATGAGTTTGTATGTATGTATTTCATTTTTATTGTTACTATTGTAAACAATATAAGAGTACATATTAGCACTATTACTTCGTCTATACTGAAGGCTATTATAATAAGTAATAAAGGGTTGGCTTTGAGAACTTTGATAACGTATAAACTTATTTGATGAGCAATTCCAATTGTTCAATAAACATTCATCTATCTTATAAAATTTGATACCGTCATACATAGGCAAAATAAGCCAGCCTTGTTTCACTTCAAAATAATGTCCAATCATTGAGTTAGATAAAGGAGAGTTAGCGCAATCTATATCTTTGAATTTTTTTACAAAATTCCATAAGCCATTTACACCTTTTTTATATACATATACACATCCTGTACCCATATAATTTGCAATATTGCACCTGCCACCTATTGAAAAGTCGCCGAAACACTCCTCATTAGGTGCACCTATGAATATAATATCTTGATAAATTACAACTTTTATTCCAAAGTTTTCAACTATACAACCATCTACCACAGACATACCTGTACCATATGTAGTTGGTATTATTGTTTGTATTTGTGTCCAACTATCATTGAAATTCTCAAACACAACTACATTATAATGTCCAGCTACAACTAAATACTTGCCAAAAATACTCACGCTACGTCCAGTTCCAACAGTTCCTGAAACTATTTTGCTTTTATAAACCCATTGATTATTTATTTTTTTGTAATGATAAAGAGCTGAACCTGTAGGTGTAGAACTATGTGTGTTTGAAAGGAATAGGTCGTTTCCTATCACTGTTGGAATCATGGCACCAAAGTCCCACTTTGTAGTATTTATTGTACCTGAAGTTTCCTGTGGGATTTCAATCACCTGCTTCTGCACCCAATCCTGCCCCACAGCAGGCAAGGCAAAAAATAAAGATAGGCATACTATAGCCCAAGTGTATAGATTTTTCATAATGGTTTTGGTTTTTGAAAGTGCAAAAGTACAAAAGAAGGGCTTTATAACCAAATAGAAAGCAAAAAAACTTGCCTACCCAAACTATAGCGGGATTTTGGGCGTTATTAAAAAAAATGCAAATGAAATATGATAATCCAACCCAATACAACTTCCCTGCTCGATTGGCAGGAAATAACATTGCACTACCCAAATGTTTGGGTAATGGTGGGCTATCCTGAGAGCGAAGCCTATCAACCTATTTGGAAAGAGCGCAAAGGCATAGTTTTATACTATGGCGAAAATGAAGAAGAATTTGCTAATTTTTCTGAACAAAATATCAATTCCTACAAAGAAACCAAACAATACAAACGTTTTTTTACCAATTTTACAGGCAAGTTGATGGCTCAACCTATTTTGAAAAGGGCTGGAATTATTAAAAAAATTACAGATTAATGGACGAAATTTCCTTTGAACTCTCTACAAGTGGGTTGATTTTGGTGCAAGTTACGATAAACTTAGCGCATGATGTCATATTAGCTCTTGATACGGGTTGCACACACACCATCATCACAAGCATAACAGCTCGTGAGATGGATTTAGCTAAAAATACCAAAAATGTATCAGTGATGACTGCTGGAAGCACAGAAAAAGCCAAAGAAAATGATGCGCTTTTTGTAGAGGCTTTAGGCAAGTCTGTAGAAAATATGAGTATTATTTTTATGGATAAACTCGAAGTAGAAAGAGGTGAGTATGTTGGGTATTTAGGCTTAGATTTTTTGACCCAATTTGAAGATTTGCATATTTTTTGGCAAAGAAAAACGTTAGTTTTATGCTAAAACAAAAAAACTTGCCTACCCAAACTATAGCGGGTAGGCAAGGCATTTTTAGGTTTGAGGTATAAAAAACGGTAGTGTTATATTTGTAATGTTTTTGGTTTTGCAATAATCCATAGCAAAGAGGTTGCAACCCCTTTGCTATGGATTAGACAGCATTACATTTGTAACACTACCTAAAAAACCTTGCCTACCAAATAGGCAGACAAGAAAAAAAAATATGTTGCAATGCAACGTATTTTTTGTGAAATTTGGTAAAATAACGTGTTATATTTTCATATACATCACCTCTTTTGTTTCAATTTGATAAGAAAAATGTAGTACTTTTTTCTGATGATAACAAACAATGATAGCCTTTATCCATTCTTTTACGGTAGGAATAGCAGTATTGAACCAAAAATAATCCTCTTGCTCAAAGATATTGAAGCGAAAATATCTGTTACCCTCTCCTTCCAATAGAAAACGTCTATGGTCGTCATAGTGAAATGAAAAGGATTTTATAAATCCTTGATATTGTACTGTTTGCATATTACAGAGGTTTTTGGAGATGAGTTTCTATTTGTATCAAGTCAAATTTAGAATTGGGTATTTGCGTCAATTCTTTTATATAGTGTGCTATATTTGGCTCTTTCAACAGCCAAAAATCAAAAACTTGTGGTGAATACATCAAATAAGGATTGTAGCCAAAATGAAACAATCTATGCATTCTTTTTATTATATATCGCCTCCAAAATTTCAGTTTAGCTTCGTCCTCATAATGAACATATTTTGTCCAATTATCTCGAATCATATCTATCTCATTTTCAAACATATAAAGTGTATTTTGGGTTACATTTGCTTGCTGTTTTTCTATTGAAAGCTCTCCTATTTCTTCTATAAACAAAATTCTATGACCAAATACAAGTGCGGAAATGTGTTGATGAGAAAAATGCGCCTCTAACAAACATTCCACAATATCATAAAAAGAAGGGTTATCCTCTTCAAGCTCAAAAATTGTATTATTTCTGTAAATTTTCATAGGATCATAAACTTTTGATAAATTCACTTCAAAACATTTATCAAAATATCTTTCCATACTATGCGTATCTCCGTTGATATGCGCTACCCCACATTTATAAATAGAGGCATTATTAAAATTCATTTTCACAATACAAATATAGATAATTGAAACAAAAAAAACTTGCCTACCCAATGTGGGCAGGCAAGGCAACTATAAAATATCAATGACTATTTAAAAAACGTTTCTCCCTTGCCTGCCATCTCGCGTAGGCGAGTCGTAGGACGGAAACGCTCTCCATGCGCATCAGCGAGTTCGTCAAGCTCTTTTACAAACTTGCCTACCCCTACCATATCAATATAAGAGAAAATGCCACCCGAATAAGGGGCGAAGCCCCACGCCAAAATAGAACCAATGTCGCCATCAGTAGGATTGCGTAAAACGCCTTCCTCCAAACAACGTACAGCTTCTATAGCTTGGCGGTGTAATAAACGTTTTTTAGCATACTCAAGCGTAGGTTGTTCCGCTTTCACAGGATAAAGCTCTGCCAAACCACCCCAAATGTGCTTTTTGCCATTATCGGGATAGTCATACAAACCTTTTTTGTTCTTTTTACCAAAACGCTCAAGCTCTACCACCAATTTCTTGATGACTTTGCCGCTTGGCATATCTTCTATTTTCTCGTTTGTATCTTTTTCAGTCTGAAGCATTACCTTGTAGGCAAGGTCAAGGGCAACCGCATCAGCTACATCAAGCGGACCCACAGGCATACCTGCCAAAGTTCCCGCACTTTCTACTAATTGTGGATTAACGCCTTCTGATACCATCTCGATACCTTCTGAAGTATATGTTCCGAAACAACGCGAAGTATAAAATCCACGCGAGTCGTTTACTACTACAGGCGTTTTCTTGATTTTTTTCACATAATCGATAGCCATTGCCAACGCATAATCGCTGGTTTGTTTGCCCATGATGATTTCCACCAACGGCATTTTATCCACAGGCGAGAAAAAGTGAATACCAATAAAATTGGCAGGACGAACAGAAGCCTCCGCCAAGCCCGTAATAGGCAAGGTAGATGTATTAGAGCCAAAAACTGCCGTTTCTGCTAATTGCGCTTCGGTTTCTTTGGTAACACTCGCCTTCAGTTCGCGGTTTTCAAATACAGCTTCAATGATAAGGTCGCAACCTTTCAAGTCATTTGAGTCGCCTGTAGTGTGAATGAGCGAAAGGATTTGCTCCATTTGCTCCTTCGTCATTTTGTTTTGCGAAACGCGCTTCTGCAACAAAGTACGCGAATAATCCTTGCCTTTTTCTGCCGCTTCTACGCTCACATCTTTCAATACTACAGGAATATTGGCGAGTGATGCCGTAACGTAAGCCACGCCTGCACCCATCATGCCCGCACCCAAAATGCCTACCTTGCCTATTTTCGTTTCAGGTACATTTTTAGGACGTGCAATGCCTTTGTTCGCATCATTCAAACCAAAGAAGAAAGTGCGCACCATACCACGCGCTTCAGGGCGTGTCAAAATTTCTGTAAAATATCTTGATTCTACTATGAGTGCCTTGTCTATAGGCAACTGCAAACCTTCATACATACACTTCATGATGTAGAGTTGTGCAGGATAGTTGCCTTTGCTTTTGTCCATCAAAAGGGCAGTACCAGGCATCAACAGTTGCGCACCTTGAGGGCTTTGGATATTGCCACCAGGCACTTTGAAGTTGGTGCGTGCTACGATTTTGCCTTTTTGCACTTCGTCCCAAGGCTGCATAGCCGTTTTGAGGTTTGCCTCAATCCACTTACAAGCTGAAGCATACATACTTTCGCGGTCTGCCGCAAGTTCGTTTACGAGTGTAAGTTTTAAGGCTTCTTCAGGCGAAAGTTCCTTGCCTTC
>JAAFJK010000039.1 GCA_013298105.1 Cytophagales bacterium | reverse complement strand
GACCACCAATCCAAAATCAATCGCACCCAAACTCATGAGATTGGCGGAAACGCCAAAAACGTGCATCATACCCAACGCAAAAAGCAAAGAAAGTGGAATAACCGAAGCCACGATAAGCCCTGCACGCAGATTGCCCAAAAACAACACCAACACAAAAATCACAATCAAACCGCCTTCTATCAAATTGATGGTTACGGTACTAATGGCACGATTTACCAAATCTTTGCGGTTCAGGTAAGGCTCAATAAGCAGTCCTTCAGGCAAGGATTTTTGGATAATTTCTATTCGTTTTTCTATGTTTTGGATAACTTTAGCTGAATTTTCTCCCTTCAGCATCATCACTATCCCGCCCACTACCTCGCCTTGTCCGTTGTACGACATCGCCCCATAGCGTAGCGCGTGTCCAAATTTTACTTGTGCTACATCTCTTATCAACACAACTCGTGTTCCCCCTTCAGGGTTTAGGGGACTTTTTAGAGCTATTTTCTCAATGTCTTCTAAGGTTTTTATCATGCCTTCGCCTCGAATGAAAACCGCTTGAGAGTTTTTTTCAATATAGCCACCACCTGTATTTTCATTATTGGTTTGCAGGGCTTGGAAAACATCTGCTACAGACACATTCAAGGCACGCAATTTTTCGGGATTCAAAGCAACTTCATATTGTTTGACAAAACCACCAAAAGAGTTTACTTCCGCAATGCCTTGTGTGCCTCCTAATTGCCTCCTTACCTGCCAATCTTGGATAGTGCGCAAATCCATAGCCGTATAGCGTTTTTCGAAGCCTTTTTTGGGGCGCAGAATGTATTGGTAAATCTCGCCTAAACCTGTAGAAATAGGCATCATTTCGGGTGCGCCCATTTCAGGCGAGATGCTGACATCACGCATTTTCTCGCCTACCAACTGTCGTGCCTTGTAAATATCTAAATGTTCCTCAAAAACTATCGTAATAACCGAAAGCCCAAACCGCGAAATAGAGCGTATTTCTTCTACTTGCTGTAGATTGGCAAGGCTCATTTCGAGGGGCGCGGTAATGAATTGCTCGACTTCTTGAGCAGAAAAAGAAGGCGATTTGGTGATGATTTGTACTTGGTTGTTTGTAATATCGGGTACAGCATCAATCGGAATCTGCGTAAAACTGTATGTTCCCCAAAGGATTAAACCCAAAACAAAAAGTAAAATTATTAGTCTGTTTTTGATGCTGAAAGCAATAAGTTGGTTCATAGTGGGTTTAGGGTTTAGTTTTTGGGGTTTGGGGCAAAGATAACAAAATAGTTTTTTTTTCGTTTCTATAGCAACCCTAATCCTTTAAAACAATGACTGTAATAGAAAAAAAACAACTCCTCATGGCTAAAATCGAAACTTTGCAAGAGGCGCAACTTGACAAAGCCTTAGCACTTTTTGAAAAAATTGAACCAACAGCGCAAGACCGCGAAGCGAAAATTGATGCCATCATCAAAAAAGATTTTGAACGTTATCATGAAGTTTTTAAAGCCTTAGCCTAATGGAATATCTACAAAAAAGCGACATAACGCGCATCAACTTTCTCACTATCCAAGATGTGGGAGGCAATTTTGTGCCTCCTTGCAATTTTTTGCACGAGGATAATTTAGATTACCTGCTCGAAGCAGTACAAGCTGAAATGTTTGGAGAACCTTTGTACCCTGAAATTCATCAGAAAGCAGGCTTGTATATGTTCAACATTGTTTGCAATCATATTTTTCAAGATGGCAACAAACGGACAGGCTTGGAAGCGGCTTTGTTATTTCTTCAGCTGAATGGCTCTGATTTAGTTGTAGAAAAAGGTGTTTTGACTTCTTTTGTTCTTTCTGTAGCTTCAGGCGAGCAAAATTTAGAACAAGTGCAAGAATGGTTCAAAAATCATATCACTATGCTTGCAGAAGCCTAATGCGCGTGTCCTTCCTCATTGCCTACATTCATTTGCGCATTCAGATAATATGTTCCCTTTTTGACAATTTTCGCATTTTCGGGCAACTTGCCTACCACTTCAAGGGCTATCTTGCCTTCATTTTCTTGCTTGATACGGATAGGCATTTTTTTGAAATGTCCCTTCGAACTCTGCACAAATACAAAATTCTGCTCGCCTTCCCTTACGATAGCATCTTCAGGCAAGGTTGCTTCTTGTTGGGTTTCTAAAAGGATTTTCGCCTCCAAATACATTCCCTCGAGAAGTTGCTTGCCTATTTTGGTATCTTCAAAATGCACATGAACATTCACGCTTCGAGTAGCTTCATCAATGTTTTGGCTAATCAAAAAAACTGAGCCTTCGTACACCGTTTGGGGTGCGTTAGGCGAATAAAAAAGTACGCTTTGTCCCTTGTGTATTTTCAAAATATCTTTCTCAAATACCTGTAATTCAAGGTGTTTGTGGGCAGGCGAGGAGATTTCATAGAGTGCATCTTGTGGGTGTACGAACTGCCCTACTACAGCATTTACCTTTTTGATATAACCACTTATCGGAGCGCGGATAGTAAGTTGTGTTTGCAACTTGCCTACCAAAACCTGCGAAGGCTCAAACCCCAATATGCGTAATTGTGCCTCAAGCGAAGCCTTTTTGCTTTGTTGAATAGCAAGGTCAGTTTCTGTTCGTTGAAAATTCTTTTTCGCGCTTACATTTTCGGCTGATAATTCTTTTTGTCTTTCATATTCTTTTTGTAGGTAGGCAAGTTCTTGATTTACAGTCAAATAACTTTCCTGCAAAAGCACAAAACTTTGATGCTCAAGGTAGGTAAGGGCTTGTCCGCGCTCTACATATTGCCCCACAAGTATATCGCTTTTGCGCAAAAAACCTTCTGCGGGCGCATGAACGACTGCCTTGCCTTCCTGCGGAACGTCTATCTTGCCTGTAACTTTGATGCTTTCGCCCATGTGCGTTTGGTCAAACTCGCCTACCTCAAGCCCCACTGCCATAGCTTGCGCATCAGAAAACTCTACCACATCAGGTGCGTCTGTATGTCCCTTTTCGTGGTCATGTCCTTCATGCGCGTCTTTCTTGCCACAAGAGAAGAGTAGGAGAAAAAAAAGCCCCCAACCCCAAAGGGGAGAAAAACGGAAAACTCCCCTTTGGGGCTGGTGGCTTTTGGGGCTTCTTGTATATTTTTTCATTTTAATTTCGTAATTTTGTAAAAAAAACAATGATATGGAAAAGAACGTTTCTAAAAGTCGTACTTGGAACGAAAGTGAATTGGCAGACACATTTAACTTAAATTCACTCTTAGACCCAAGTCCGCTTTTACAAGAATGGCTTACTATAGAGGCTATACAACAGATTGAAAATGAGGTTTATTTTGATAAATTGCATTTGAAGCTACGTAAAAATTTTGGCTATTGGAATGAACAGGAACTTGAACTGTTTTTTATTGCGCCTCTCATAAGCACTTTTGTTGATTATGATAGTCCCCATTTTATGCTATATTCTGAACGCGAAATATCGGCTACTGTAGAAGGCGTTTTTCTCAAAACTGAAGCTGACCTTTTGCTTGCCAAAGGCAAGGGCGAAGTCTTGAAAGTGCCTTACTTCTGTTTTCACGAATATAAACGCACCAAAAAAGCGAGTTCTGACCCTGTAGCGCAAGTCTTGGAGGCTATGCTGATAGCGCAAGAAATGAACAAAAATGGCAAACCCATATATGGCGCGTATGTGATAGGCAAGGATTGGTATTTTATGGTTTTGGAAGGCAAGGAATATTGCATCAGCAAAGCATACCAAGCCACGATAAGAACCGAACTTTTAGAGATTATAGCCATATTGCGCAAATTTAGGGTAATTTTAGAAACGACTTTGATTTGAAAGTTGAAAGTTGAAAGTTGAAAGTTGAAAGTTGAATTGTTGAAAGTTGAATTGTTGAAAGTTGAATTGTTGAAAGTTGAAAGTTGAACTCTCATCTCTCATCTCTCATCTCTCATCTTTCATCTTTTATCTTTCATCTTTTGTCTTTCATCTTTCATCTAAAACCCCTCCAACACCACCACAATTTGATTGTAATTTGCCAATTCCTGTACATAGTTTAGTTGAATTTGAAAGGTTTGGAGGCGGTTTTGAGTCCATTCCACATAACCAATTTCGCCACTTGAGTAGGCGCGTTGCAACTGCTTTTCTATAGCTTGGATTTGAGGCAAAGCAATCGTTTCGTAGTAGGCAAGGGCTTGTTGGCTTCGTTCATATTGCGTTTTCCATTTGTCTGCTTCGCGCTCCAGCGTTTGGCGTTGGTAGGCAAGTTGCGACTCGGCTACCTGCTCGCCTACCCTTGCACTCGCTACATTTGCTTTCCTGCCTGCATTGAATAGCGGAATAGAAACGCCCACTTGCGCCACATGAAGGTTCGGATTTCGACTTTCCTGCATATTGTAGTAGCCCAAACGAATGTCAGGCGAATACGCTGTTTTTTGTACTTGCGTGTTGGCTTTTTGCACTTTTACTGCTTGCTCAAGAGTTTGGATTTGTGGGTGTTGTGTTAGGTCAATATTGGTAGTTAAAGCCCTCTTAGTCAATTTTTTATCCGCTATATCGAAGGCTTCGGTAATATTGAGCAGACGCGCCAATTCCTTTTTTTGCACCTGCAAATCTGAAGCAATTTGTTTGAGTTGATTTTGGATTTCTTGCAACTGTAAATCGGCAGACATTTTTTCCAAAGCCTTGCCTTCTCCTGTGCGCAATCTTACCTCTGCCCCGCGTACTAATTGCTGATAAAGGCTGTCTTGCCTGCCCAAAAGCGTTTCTTTTTCGTACAAAAATACGATTTCATAATACACACTTTTCACTGCTTGCACGAGTTCGCGCTCTTGGATAGTGCGTTTTTTCTCGGCTAATTGCGTTTGTTGCTGATTGTAGGCAAGGCGTTTTCGATATACGGTAGGCAAGTTAAAGGTTTGTGAAATATTGAGGCTATAATCTATATTAAAATCATTCACATTGCCATATTGCGTAGAGATTTCGGTTTTAGGAATATCAAAAGCGTTTTTTTCTGCTTGTCGCATCATTTCCACCTCAAGGGCAGACGTTTTCAATCCCAAGTGCTGTGCTTTGGCTGTTTCGATAGCGGTAGGCAAGTCGAAAACCTTTTGGGCAAAAGCAAGGGGAGATAAGAGATAAAAGATAAGAAATAAGAGGTTGGTTTTCATAGGGTTAGTCTTTTTTGATGTTCTTGTAAAATTGCTTTAACGCTTTTTTCTCCGCTTCCGTACCATTTTTCTTTATGTTTTCTAATTCTTCTTCAAAGGCACAAACCACATAATCAGCGACTTGATAACCATAGATTTTTCTCAAATTCTCATTACAATTTAGCCTTCTAAGCGTATTTTCGGTAGCAACAACTGTATAATTGCCCTTTCTATAATCCCAAGCATATTTTACGGTATCTTTTTTAGGCAAAGATAGCAATAGCATTTCTCCAGTTGATTCCTTATTTTCATTTATTTCATTCACTTTACAGGAGTAACTATACACAATAACAACAGTATTTGCCACAAAACTAAAATGTGTTTGTATGAATAAACTTCCTTCATAATGGTATGGTATTGTGTACAACAATACATCAATAACTACAATATTATTATTTCTATCTATTTTGAAAAAACGAGTTCTATATTCGTCCTCCATTTTATTTGCCAAATAACTAAAATAAAAAACCTTATTCTGTGCGCTATCTTCTGCAACTTTTATTCCTGACGCATTGGGTGGGTTGTGCCAATCTTCATAGACTTCTTCTTTGTATAGTACATACCAACGCTTTTTTATCTTTTTGATGACAAAAAAGTGTGGAAAACTTGCCCTTAATCTATCCTCTCCACCAATAAACAACAATAATTCTTCTTGCGTGTCAGCATCAACATTTACAAAAACGTGGCTTAGCAATGCTTCTAACTGCACTTCATGAAGCGAATCAGGCGCAATATACGTCTGAAATTCGCGCACCAAGTCATTAGCAGAGGTTTTGTAGTCATACTTTTGCAGTTTTTCAATCCACGAAGCGGGAATTTCGCGCCTTGCCTGCCCCTGCTGTCCGTAGGCAAAAAAGGGAAAGAGATAAAAGATAAGTAATAAGAGATTGATTTTCATACGTCTTGTTTAGAAAAATACACAATACAATGCTTGCCTACCTACATAGACACGCAACGCAATATATAAAAATATTACGAATGTGATTAAACAAACAAGAATTTAGGAGGAGAAAATAGTGTGTTTTCGGGTTGAAAACGATACATATCTGGCTCAATTTTTCCAAAAATAAGTTTTTGAAAAGAGGGCAAGATAGTAGGCAAACTATAACTGTAGGGTATATGAAGAAATACTACACCATGACAACCGCAAATATGCTTCTGCAAAGGGCAGTCTTCTGGATTTGGACATTCTTGTCCATCTTCGTGTGTGGTGTGAGGCTCATGGTCTTTTTCTGAATGAACAGAAACCGACACATGAAACGCTACGCCTGCTTGTGGAAGCAGGCTACCCAATAGTACCCAAATGGCGAGTATAAAGGCAGTATAGCGTTTCATATAGTAAGCAAAAGAACAGACTTTTATTGATATATCCAAATTTTCACAAAAAAAATAACAAAAGGCACGAAAAAAAACCTTGCCTGCCCACACATAGCGTGGGCAGGCAAGGTTTTTAGTTTGGCAGAAAATTGCTTCGGATTTTCCAATTTATAAAATTTGCTTCAATAACCACTTATTTGCATGAGGTTTTGTAAAAAAACACATTTTTGGGTTATCATAGCTTGCGTTTTTTGCGTATATTTGCGCATTACAACGCATTTTTTATGAAAAATCTTCTCCTTCTTCTTCTTGTTTCCCTTGCCTTGCCTGCCTACGCGCAAAATATCCCCAAAAACCCCAATAAAACAGACAAAAAAGGGCTTAGGCAAGGCGCGTGGACGATAACCTATAACCAAGCATGGAAAGAAACTAAGCTAAAAGACAGCATTGCCTTTTATCGCCTCATCACGTACAAAGATGACAAACCCGTAGGCAAGGTTACGGACAATTATGCTTCAGGCAAGGTGCAAATGGAAGGCGAACTAACCACAGACCGCCCCGAAGAACGTTATAAAGGACTTTTGGTGTTTTATAGAATAGATGGTACAAAAGAAATTGAAAAAAATTACAACCTCAAAAGCCAACAAGAAGGCTGGACAAAAGAATATGACGCAAAAGGAAACCTTGCCTCCGAAACCGAATATACAGCAGGGCTAAAAAACGGAAAAGCTATAAAATACCACGCCAATGGCAAAAAAATGTTGGAAGAAGTCTATTTGGGTGATGTGCCTTCAGACAACATCAAAAGGTATTATGCCAATGGACAAATGCAATATACCATACCTATCAAAGATGGGCTTTGGCATGGCACAGGTATTTTGTACGATTCACTCAAAGGCTTCAAACGCAAAGAGTTCGAGGTAGCGCAAGATAAAGTGCAAGGTAAAACCACGTTTTTTTATGAAAATGGACAAGCAGAAAGTATAGAATATTACAACGAAAATGTATTGGAGGGAGAAGCAACTTTCTATCACAAAAACGGCAAAATACACTCAAAAGGGCAATACAAAGCAGGCAATCGAGAAGGTGCTTGGACATGGTATTTTCAAGATGGCAAACTGTCTGACGAAGGTACGTATCAGGCAGGCAAGTTGCAAGGCGCGTATAAATATTATGCGCAAAATGGCAACCTTATTCAACAAAAAAACTATGTGCAAGGAACAGAA
>JAAFJK010000515.1 GCA_013298105.1 Cytophagales bacterium | reverse complement strand
TTTCTTGAAAAAAGCTAACATACCAAAAAAATAAGTATATCTTTTTCTTGAAAATGCACCACAAAGTTGATTTGTGGTGCATTTTTTTGCTTATTTCATTCTTTGGAAACTGTAAGACATATTGTAGGCTATTTTGTATGCCGCATCATCGCCTTTTTTCCACCAAATGATAGTGTAGAAGTTTACGGCAGAATTGGGGTCAATGAAGCCAATAAGCCAAAACTTCCATGCGGGGTGTTTGCTTGTAGTACATCTTACCCAGTAGCCATCGTAGCCACCACTTTGATACGCGCCTTCGCTCTCGATGTCAAAACCGCCGTTGCTTGCGACTTTTTCTATCATGCCTTGTGCCGTTTCGGTGGCATCTTCGTAAGGATACATTTCTATCCACGTTTTAGAATCGCCTGATTCAAAGGCATCAGCACTATTTTTTTTGATGGCGTGGGTATTGGGTATAGAGAAACTCACACCGTACTTCGACCAGTCGTACTTAGTCGTTTGGGCAAATAGACTATTTGCCGACCATGTGCCACCTATGAAGGCAACAACAAACAGAGAAACGAGCATTTTTTTCATTTTTTATGTTGGTAAGGAGTTGTCCTACTCTATGTCGCTTTTTCGGTTCCAGCGGTGGGTTTTTACAATTTTGTATGTACCCACAAACAGACAGATATTTGCTTTATCTGATGCAAATAACGAGCGAAAGAACTAAAAAGTCTAAAAACATACCCCTACAAATGCCCTCACATTTGAAAATTTATATTTTTTATTGAAAAAATTATATAAAAAACGCTTCTCTAATGATTTTTTCTGAGAAGATTTGATTTTATAATTTAAGAACCAAAAAAATAAAACATGATATTTTCAGTCTTTTTTAAGCACTGTTTTGGGCAATAACACAAAATATCTTAGGAATAAGTAACAAAATAATGGCACCTTTTTGATTTTTTTTGGTCATGAAAAAGACTATAAAGTATCAAAAATTTTTATTGCAACTAAACCTTTGTATCTTTGTGATAGAAAAGCCTCCTCATGTCAAAAACATTCTTACATCTATTTTGCCTTTTATTTTACTTGCCTGCCCTTGCCCAACACTCTATCCCCTTTGAGTTGTCATATTCTGTAGATAGCAGTAGGCAAGTTTCTTTTGAAAAAGCTCCTTTACAAAAATACTTGCCTGCCCAAGCCTTCAAAAACTTGGGTTTTGTGGGCTATCCTGTATGGGTGCGTCTGCGTTTTTCGCGGCTTCAGGTAGGCAAGGAATATTACTTAGAAGCCCGCGCAAGAGCAGACAGCATCATTTTTGGAGAAGGCAAAACGACAGGTGATGTCCTCCCCTTTTCTACCCGCCCGATTGAGCATCACAATATTTTGCTCCCTCTTGCCTTGCCTGCCCAAGCCACCCAAGAAATGTATATTTGCTTGCGAACACATACTCAAGTACGGCTGAATTTTACGCTTTGGGAGGCAAGGACATTTCAAGCCAAGAGTGCCAAAAACACCTTATTTTATGGTTTTTTGTATGGCATCATGGCGTTGATGATAGTCTATAACTTTTTTACGTGGCGTGTAGTGCGTGATACAGCCTATTTGTACTACATTGGCTTTGCATTTTTTATGCTTTTGGTGCAAAGCTCACAACATTTGTATCAGTATATTTTGGGCGACTATCCTATTTTTAATAACCAAGCTATATATTATTTTGTGGGGGGAGTTAATTTTTGTGCGGGTAATTTTGGAAGACTGTTTTTAGATACAAAGAAGTATGCACCACGCTTAAGCAAACTGATGTGGTATGTTTCTTTTTATGGTTTTGCGGTCATGCTCTGCGCCACGTTCTTTAGTTTTTCGTTTACTTCGTGGTTTATTTTTACATTCAATCCTTTTTACAGCCTTTTTTTGTGTGTCGCTGGGGTTGTAGTGTGGCGCAAGGGCAATGTCTATGCACGTTATTATGTTTTTGCTTGGTTGGCGTACTTTATGGGTATTCTCGTGCTGGCTTTACACAACCGAAACCTGCTTGCAAATAGCTTTTGGATAAATTATGCCCTTGAGATAAGCACTTTGATAGAAGTCGTTATGCTCTCCCTTGCTATGAGCTACAAATACAAGATAATCAATGAAGAAGCCCAAGAAAATAAACTGAAAAATGAACTCATGCAAGAGCGCATGAAACAAGAACAGGCTATGCATGAAAAAATTATAGCCCTGAAAGACCGCGAACTTGCGATGCTTATGATGCAGATGTTTGAAAAAAATAACTTATTGAACGATATTCAAAAACAAATCCAACGAATACACGAAACGACTGCTGAAAGTGAACCACTCAAAAACATTGGCAAGTCTTTGCAAGATAGCATCAAACTTGATGAGGATTGGGAAAAGTTCAAAATTCATTTTGAGCAAGTCCATCCGCATTTTTTTCAACAACTTGCCACGCAATATCCGCATCTTACTGCCCACGACCACAAGACACTTGCCTACTTGCGTATCAATTTGGGTACAAAAGACATCGCCAGACTCCTGAATATAGATGCAAAAAGCGTAAAAATGATAAAATATAGACTTAAAAAGAAACTTGTACTTACAGATGAGGTCGATTTGGACGCTTTTATACGCGGTCTGTAGTTTTATTTTTACTCCTCCACAGCATTCAACATGATATAAAATAACCTATCTGGATCAGTATCATTCAAGCGGAGTGTACCCTTGAGCGTAACTTGGCGGCTTGTGTTTTTGATGGGCTTTTTCATTGTAACTTCAATGATGGATTCGGGACCCGCCCCCCCACAGAAATAGCACATACTCACTGGAAAATACGAAAGCATTAAAAATTTATGGCTTGGGGCAGGCTCGTATGTATAAATGTAGCCTGAAACAGTGATTTCTTTGCCGTCATATTGACGTTGCTTTTCATCAAACTTAGGCGTTTCGGCATCACGCTTTTTAATGGATTTTACAGCTAAAAGGTCTTTCCAAACACCTTCTTGCGCATATACAGGCATAGTAAATAGCACACAAAAAGTAGCTATCAAAAAATACAAAAATTTCATACCTAAGAAACGGCAAGTAAGGGGTTTTATTGCCAAATACAGTTATAAAAATAAAACTCACTTTAGGTGAGTTTTATTTTTTAGTTTCGCTTGTTGATTTCATCTCTGAGGCGTGCCGCCTGCTCATAGTCTTCGTTTTCGAGAGATTCTTGGAGGAGTTGTTGGAGCTTTTCTAAGCTCATGTTTTTGACACTTTCCATCTCTTGATGTGCTGTTGTTTCTTGCTCATCTTCTTCATTTTCCTCCTCCCCTATGTCAAAGAGTACAATGCCCGCTTCAGACATGATAGAATCGGTAGTATAAATAGGCACATTGAACCTGATGCCTATAGCTATAGCATCTGAAGGGCGCGAATCTATCTCAACTCCCCCCGTACAAACTATTTTGGCAAAGAAAACTCCTTCGCGCAAATCCGAAATTACGATTTCTTGCACCACATAGTCATAAGCCTTTGCAAAGGCTTTGAATAAATCATGCGTCATGGGGCGATGAGGCGTTATTTTTTCTATTTCTATAGCTATCGCTTGGGCTTCAAACATACCTATAGTGATGGGCAAACGGCGTGTACCGTTTTGCTCACCCAATACCAGTGCGAAAGAGCCTGACTGCGTTTGGCTTGAAGAAAGCCCCAAAATTTTTAATTTTATCTTACTCACAACCAACAAATTTATGTTGAACAATATATAGTACCTGAATTATTAAGCAAAATTAGGTTATAAATGTCTAAATAAAAAAAGTAACCTCAAAAAAAATGATTTTACCTATTTGTGTTATCTTTGCATAAAAACCATTAAAACACATGAAAAAATATTTTTTATCCTTTCTCCTTACGATTTCCTTCACTTTTTCTGCCCTTGCTACACCTAAGCCTGTAGATGACCCCACCGAAGAAGGTATGTGGCTACTCTCCATGATTAGCTCTGTAAACTACCAAGAGATGAAAGCGCGTGGTCTGAAGCTCACTGCCGAACAAATCTACAGCCTGAATAAAGCCAGCCTCAAAGATGCTGTAGTGTCTTTTGGCGGATTTTGCACAGGCGAAATGGTGTCTGCCGAAGGGCTTTTGATAACCAATCACCACTGCGGATATGGGCAAATACAGTCGCATAG
>JAAFJK010000633.1 GCA_013298105.1 Cytophagales bacterium | reverse complement strand
AACTTCTACTATATTTGCAACAGTGATTGGAGTTGTCATATATTTTTGATTCAGAAACTTAAAAATACGACAAACCAATCACTTTTTCAAATCTTACAAAAACTTTCTACAAATCCAAGTTGCACCCCTTACTAACATATTTTTGTAACTATTTAGCCCCCTGCCCCAAAGGGGGAGAAGCCCCTCTATTTTTCGTCTATTTGAGCGTTTGGTAGGTAAGTTTAAACTAAAAGTTATGTGAAAACTCCCCTTTGGGGTTGGGGGCTAAATAGTTACATATTTTTTATTTCGCACCTCTTAATGTGCTTCTTTAGCTATTTTTTCTTGCAGTCTTCGGGTGGCTTCGGGTGAGATGGCATATTTATCAAACACAAGTTTTGTGTGCTTATCTACCGTAAGGGTAATTGTGTCCTCTGCAATTTCGTGGATTTTGCCATGCAGTCCGCCTATCGTTACGACCATGTCGCCTTCCGCGAGGGCAGTACGAAAGTCCGTTTGCGCCCGTTGTTTTTTGCGTTGGGGCAAAATCATAAAGAGATAAATAATAAGGAAAATCCCTCCAAATAAAAAAATGTTATACAATAACTGTACAGTCGAGGTCGCTTGTTGATTAAGAAAAAGCATGGCAGGCAAGTAGGACTTTTAGAATTTTTACATAAAAAAAGACTTAACCCTTAGATTAAGTCTTACAATTCTTTGAGCCTCCTGCCGGAATCGAACCAGCGACCTACTGATTACAAGTCAGTTGCTCTACCAGCTGAGCTAAGAAGGCTTGTCTTGAATTATGTTGCAAAGATAAAGGGTTCTTTTTAAACTTCCAAATTTTTTTATTATTTTTTTATTATTTTTTACAAGCCCTGCTTGCCTACAGATATTATGCAAAAAAATATGTATTATGCTTAGTAGTTTCAACAAACTTGCCTACTTTTGCCATGCTAATTCTTATATGGGGTTCCCCCACAAAACTTCGTACACCTCTGTATTCATACAAAGTAGGTTCGTACTCTCCTGTGCTACGTCTAAGAGCGTGGCGATTACCCCATAAAGGAATTAGCAACAGGTAAAGAGTGCGAACCTGCTTTATTTATAATAGGCTACTCAAAATTTCTAACCTCCAATAAAATGGAACTTATCAAAGTAACCCAAAATGCAGAAGGACAAAGCGTAGTGTCAGCACGTGAATTGTACCTTTTTTTAGAACTACAAACAAGGTTCAATGATTGGATAAGTCGTATGTTTGAATATGGTTTTGTTGAAAATCAAGACTACACATTGGTTACTCAAAAAAGAGTAACCAATAATCTAAAGAATCCTTACACAATAGAAACAGATTACGCGCTCACGCTCGATTGTGCAAAACAAAAGGTAAGCAGGCTCGCTTGTACTTTATAGATTGCGAAAAGAAACTCAAAGCCATCGAGAAGACGTACATCACACAAGCCGAGTTTGATGCCACTATATCAAAAATAGAAGCGAATTTTTCGAAGGCAACAAGCTATTTTAAAGAATTTGATGAGCGTATCACAGGCAACACTGCCCGTTTAGACGAACTTACACGCCAATACTTCGAAACCCATAAAATCCTTGCCACTCAAATAGAGCGCGTAGAAGATATGGACAAGCACCTCAAGCAAGTGCGTGAGCGTTTGGGTATTGATGCAGATTGTTTTGTCTATCTCTTTTTTAGTCCGCCTGTGAAACTATATAAAATCGGGTGGGCTGACGATACGCAAATTCGCCAAATGCGACTCAAAACAGGCAACCCCAAACTCGAATTTGTGATGGCTATCCCCATGTCATGTCGCGCACAAGCCAAGCTGTGGGAAAAGATGCTTCATGGACATTTTTCAGAAAAACGTGGGGAAGGCGAATGGTTTGAGCTTTCAGAGGCGGACTTACTGTACATGAATTCTATACGGCTTTTGCAACAAAGCACTTTAGAGATGGCTAAAAATAGTTAAATTGTGCGTGATTTTACAAACCCGCCTTGCCTGCATCTTCCAGTACCTTGTCTGCCATACTTTGCTTGTAGGCTATCATTTTAGCCTGTATTTCAGGCTCAAACGCGCCTATGATTTGGGTAGCAAGCAGTCCTGCATTTTTGGCGGCATTCAGGGCTACAGTAGCTACAGGCACGCCATTGGGCATTTGCAAAATAGAGAGGATAGAATCCCAGCCATCTATAGAGTTACTTGACTTTATCGGTACACCTATGACGGGCAGGCAAGTCAGCGAAGCCACCATACCAGGCAAATGCGCCGCACCTCCTGCCCCCGCTATGATTACTTTCAGCCCACGCGCTACAGCAGTTTGGGCGTACTCAACCATACGCAAAGGGGTGCGATGTGCCGAAACTACGGACATCTCAAATGGAACTTGAAATTCTGTAAGTATATCTGCCGCGTCTTGCATGATTTTGAGGTCAGACGCACTCCCCATGATGATTCCTACCATAATTTGAGGTGTGAGGGTTGAAGTTTGAGGTTTGAAATCACATACCTCGCTTTTGTGTATTGCTTTGCAAAAATAGCATATTTTGGTAAACAAAAAAAGTACCCTCAAAGAAGGTACTTTTTCCCAAAAGTTATGAAAAATTATGCTTATTATTTGCTTAGGAACGAGTAAAAAATAAGATGGTCAGGATTTTGCGCGATATTTTGTGCTTAGACAAGGCGCAATAGAAGCGCAAAGCGGTGTTTTGTAATGAATATTGCAACGAAGTATAAGCGCAAAAGATTAGTAAAATGTCCAAGTTATTTTTTACTCGTTCCTTAC
>JAAFJK010000194.1 GCA_013298105.1 Cytophagales bacterium | reverse complement strand
CACGTCTTACGATGCCCTTGATTTGGCAGAAGATAGAGAGCGTTTTTCGAATTTATTGCGTGAATTAGATATTCCTTATCCTGAATTTAGGGCAGTGCGTTCTGCGGAGGAGGCTTACGAAGTTTCGAAGCAAATGGAATATCCGTTGTTGGTGCGTCCCTCGTATGTGCTGGGTGGGCAACGTATGAAAATCGTTATCAACGAAGAAGAACTTGAACAGCACGTTGTGGACGTACTAAACGACTTTCCTGATAACAACATCTTGATAGACAGGTTTTTAGACCAAGCTATAGAGGCAGAGGCAGACGCTATTTGTGATGGCGAAAATGTGTATATCGTGGGCATTATGGAACACATAGAACCCGCAGGTATTCATTCAGGCGACTCTCATGCGGTTCTGCCTTGTTTTTCGCTCAGTCCTATGCTTATCGAAACTATAGCACGTTATACCAAAAAAATCGCCCTTGCGCTTGATACGGTGGGTTTGTTGAATATTCAATTTGCTATCAAAGACAATACAGTGTATGTGATAGAGGCGAACCCGCGTGCATCGCGTACTGTGCCGTTCATTTGCAAGTCTTACGGCAAGCCCTATATCAATTATGCCACGAAAATTATGATAGGCACTAAAAAATTGAAGGACTTTAAGTTGGACAAAACAGCTACTTCGTATTTTGTGCCTGTGAAGCGTGGCTATGCTATCAAAATCCCTGTTTTTTCGTTCAATAAATTCCCGAATGTAAACAAAGAATTAGGTCCCGAAATGAAATCTACAGGCGAGGCTATCTATTTCATCAAAGACCTCCAAGACGAGGTTTTCCAAAAGATTTATGATGAGCGGAATTTGTATTTGAGTAGGTAATATGTAGGGGCAGACCTACGTGTCTGCCCTATTTCAGACATGTCTGCCCTATTTCAGACGTGTCTGCCCTATTTCAGACGTGCCTGCCCTATTTCGGACACAAATTTTGAATAAAATAACCATTTGTATTAACAAAAAGGGCAGACACGTAGGTCTGCCCCTACAATCACAAAACATTGCAAAATGAAAAATTACGACCCCAAAATACATCATCGCAAATCGACTCGGTTGAAAGATTATGATTATTCGCAGGCTGGATTATATTTCATAACCATTTGTTGCCAGCACAGAACCCACCTATTTGGAGAAATTGTAAATAGCGAAATGTTATGCAACGAAGCGGGTAAGATGGTTGAAAAATGATATTTTGAGTTGGAGAACAAATTTCCTGACATTTGTTGTCATGAAATGGTCGTAATGCCCAATCATTTTCATTGTATTATCGAAAACGTAGGGGCAGACCTACGTGTCTGCCCTGATGCCGAAAATGTAGGGGCAGACCTACGTGTCTGTCCCAATACCGAAAATTTGGGCGAACACGTAGGTTCGCCCCTACATACGGTTGTGCAATGGTTCAAAACCATGACCACCAATGAATATATAGGTGGGGTAAAGAATTTGGGGTGGCAACCTTTCGATGGCAAAGTATGGCAACGAAACTATTGGGAAAATATCATCAGAAATGAAGAAGCATACAACAATATTTCCAACTACATCAAAAATAATCCTGCAAAATGGGATAATGATACTTTGAATCAGGTATAGTAGAAAAGATGAAAATTTTGCCTGTTTTTATATTTTTGCAGAAAAAACTATGATAAAATTGCTCAACGATAAAGAAACGCAAGAGAAAACTCAACAAGGAGGCGTTTTACACGAAGATTATACAAGTCTCTTTTCTGTAGATTACCACTCATGGAAAGAGTGTAATGAAGTGTATGAATTGCCTGATGGTAGTTTTCTATTTGTTTTTTGCAACACCTACCCTACAAAAAGGAGAGTCAAAAGCGAGTTGTATGAAAGAGAGAAATTTTTAGAATATGTAGAATGGCGTAAACACTACAATACCAACACCACATTGGGTATTCAAGGCAGTTATGACCACTGGAGATATTACTCTAATTTGAAGCAGAATATCGTTTTTCACATAGAAAAACTGATAAATGAATTTCCTGATTTGATAAGTTTACCCAAAGAAAAATTAGATTTGAGTTATGAAAGCTTAGATTTAATTTCCCAAAAACTAAAAACTATGACTTATGAAGAACAAACTATATTATATGACTATTTGGTAGCATACATAGGTGAGGTAATAAGGCTAAAAACGAACGGAAATTGGAACAGTCACATAGACAAAAATGAGGTGTATGATATGATAGTACCTTTTTGGGGCAGAAATTTCTATTTTCACTCTGATAGCTGGTTACTTACCATTTTACGTATGTTGAATAAATACATTTTTAGAAGTAAGAAAAACTACATCTATACTCCAGAAATTATTGCAGAAAAAAATAGCTTTTCTCCTATCAATGTAGTTTGGGCAGAAATAACAGGACTTGAGAAACAAGGGTTACGAAAAGAAAGCATAGCAGAAATAAGACGTAATACTATGTTTCAAAAGAACACTAAATCATAGTTTTCCGTTACGCGAAGTCTGTAACTTCGCCACCAAAATAGGGTTGTCTGACAATTTTTGTGGAAGCGACTTATTTTGAATTACAACTTGTATATAAAATACTGATTATCAAATCTATAAGGTTTTTAAAACCTTATAGATTTACTACCTCCACAAAAATTGTCAGACAACCCAAAATAGAAGCGGATTTGCAACGTACCTGTAGGCAGGCAAGGCGAAAGTCTTGCCTGTTTTATTTTATCATCTTTCTCAGCACAAAGAATAATGTTGCCAAACAAACACTTTCATAAAAAACTTGCCTGCCCATGCATATATGCGGGCAGGCAAGTTTTTTTGTCAAAACAAGTAAAAAAAAGAAGTTTTTTTTTTTGTTAAAACAAAATTGCGCTATCTTTGCAACCTCTTTTCAATGTTTAACTAAATGCTAATCACATAGCTCTACTGATTAGTGTAACACAGAGCCACAATTTTCTTATCATGACCAATACTCCACAAGATTTTGACTGGGACAAGGCTGACCAACGCGGCTTTGGTTCTGGCTACACAAAGGCTGAGAAAGCCGCAATGGAACAAGTATTCGACACTACTTTTTCAAACACACCCGAAAAAGAAGTCGTAAAAGCTATCGTAGTAGGGATAGCAGACCGCGAAGTAATTTTGAATGTAGGCTTCAAGTCTGATGGGCTTG
>JAAFJK010000619.1 GCA_013298105.1 Cytophagales bacterium | reverse complement strand
TACGGAGAAAAAACTGTAGCACAGGCTTCCAGCCTGTTTATGACTTGAAAACGACAGGCGAGAAGCCTGTGCTACAGCCTATTCCGTAATAACCTTTGAAGAACCGAAAAGTATATTAGACTTCTTCTGAGGAATGAAAATAAAATAACATCATAATTTCACACACGCGAAGCCACGCTGTAAGCGTCTGTTGGTATTGTCTAACCGCGTAAAAGCTCGATAACAGACGCTTACAGCGTGGCTAAATATTCTCAAGTTATTTTTTACTCGTTCCTGAAGGTATTTTTAACCCTCCTCCATTTGAAAAAAGGCAGGGTTGAAACATCAAAAACAGCACCTTCGCAAGAAATGTAAATAAGAAATCAGAAAAAAAATGAGTAGTAATGTTTGGTAATGACATTATAAGGTACTAAATTAGAGCTATATTTCATAACTGCTAAAAAGTGGCTTACACTTTTTGTGGAGAGGCAATACAGCGCACCTTGTCATTGTTCGCTTTGCTCACAATGACAAACTCGGTACTTCCACAAAAATTGTCAGACAACCCAAAATAGCTAAAATGTAACACAAATTAATTTATATCATTATCAAAATATGACCAACAAAGACATTGTTATTCAGACAACTGTTTCATTCGTGCAACAGACCTTAGCAGAAGCAGAAGGTAGCCATGATTGGTGGCACATAGCGCGTGTTTGGAAAAATGCCAAAACTATTGCAGAAACCGAAGGAGGGGACTTATTTGTGATTGAATTGGGCGCACTATTGCATGACATTGCAGATGCAAAATTTCATGGAGGTGATGAAGAAATTGCCCCTCAAAAAACAAAAGTATTTTTAAATTCGCTAAATGTAGCAGAGGAAATAGTGGCTCATGTAGTCAATATCGTGAAGCACATCTCATTCAAAGGGGGCAAAGATGCACAACCATTCAAATCCTTAGAGCTTGACATTGTGCAAGATGCAGATAGATTGGAGGCTATAGGTGCTGTAGGTGTCGCAAGGGCGTGCGCTTATGGTGGGTACAAAAAACGTGAGATTTACAATCCGAACATCTTGCCCAATCTGCACATGACACGCGAGGAGTATAAACACAGCAAAGGCACTACCATCAACCATTTTTACGAAAAATTGCTGTTGCTCAAAGACCGCTTCAATACCCACACAGGAAGGACATTGGCAGAAGACCGACACAAGTTCATGGAGGTGTTTTTAGAACAATTTTACAAGGAAGTGAGCTAACAAACTCCTTAAAACTTGAATAAAGCAACATAAAACCATTTTTCACGTTATTTTGAGAAAGTAAACGTATGTTACCCACAACCAAGAGCAAGGCATTTTTATCAATCGCCAAGAGTGGGAGGCTTTTTTGCAACAACATCAAACTTTTGAACGCTTATTTGCATGGCGCAATGGCTTGAAAGATGCCTTTCAAGAAATACGCGATATTCAGGCAGGCAAGGCAGGCTATATCACTATGGAGGATTTTTTGAACGAGTGTTGAAATTATCCCTACCAAAAACTTTCAGCGTGAAGCCAAGCCTTTGCTGAAAAAGTATAAATCTCTGAAAAATGAATTAGCCGCTTTTGCCCAAGAAATCGGAGAAAATCTTGCTATAGGTACGCTCATCAAAGAAAACACTTACAAACACCGTTTGGCTGTAGAGAGCAAAGGCAAGGGCAAAAGTGGCGGTTTGCGTATCATTACCTATCACGTCGAACTTTTGCAAGAAGATTTGTATAGGATTTTTTTAGTGTCCATTTATGATAAATCTGACTTTGAAAACATACCTGACCATATTATCGATGACTTGGTGCAGGATATTCAAGATGATTTGATAGATGAGTAAAACCTCATTTTCGCGCTGTTTTTCTCAAATAAAATACCTAACTCAAAAGGCAAGACTATTTTCCTGTAGAAGCTCAAAAAACAATGTATTATTTTGATTTTCAATAGGTTGCCAATGCGTTTTTTTACCTGAAAGAATATCTGTTGGTATTCCTTCAGGAAAGGCTTTACAAGCAAGGGCAGAAGTTTTGTATTTGCACAAACGACAGAATTCAAAATGCGCTATACGCTCAGAGGTAAATAAAATAGTGTTTTCAGTTTCCATAACTACAGATTTATTTTTTTATATTCATACCCAAAATTAAAGAAAAAAATTGACCAAACAAAACTATCAAAGAACTTATGTGCATCATAAAGAGAAATTATGTTTTGACTAATTTCTTTGTCAAGTTTATCGCGTGCCAATGTTTTAGATTCTTCCAACCAATTCAAAGTGTTTTCATCTCGAAAATCAATGTCCCAACCTGCCTTTTTTCTTGTTACAACAAAAACACAAGTGTCAGTAACTACACGCATTTCTTTTATATCATACTCTACTGCTCTTTGAATATCTTGTATAGAAAATGAGCTTCCTTGTGGGTGATTATGTGTTACGCAAGCATTTTTCAATAAATGTGTATGCGAAATAGGAACGCTTACTGTTTCATAATTTCCTTGAATCTTTAAAACTTGAGTGTCTTTTTCGTCAAAAACATACAAAAACTCTATTTCTTGTTGTTTTGATAAAAATATTTCCGCTTCGCCTAAACTTTTCCCATCTGTAGGTTGTATCATAAACGCTAAAATGATTGTTTTGATAACGTAAAAATAGACAGAAAATTTTACATAACCTACACTGTTTTTCTAAGAATATGTTTAGAAACTATTTTTTAAAGAAAGTGGTTTAAAATCATACTGATAAATGCAATTTTTATAACAGTTTCGGCAGAAGTGGTCGTTTTTTCATAGTCTTTTGATAATCTTCGATAAAAAGTAAGCCACGCAAAACTTC
>JAAFJK010000116.1 GCA_013298105.1 Cytophagales bacterium | reverse complement strand
GAGCCTGCGCGAAGCGCAAGACATGATTGAAACTTCAGGTGAGCATATTGATGTCATCAAATTGGGCTGGGCAACTTCTTATGTTACCTCAAGTCTTGATAAAAAAATAGCGTTTTACCACGAAATAGGTATGCCGTTTTATTTTGGCGGCACGCTTTTTGAGGCTTTTTTGGTAAGAGGGCAACTCGACGAATATAGGACAGTATTGGATAAATACAATGCGCCGCTTGTTGAAGTTTCTGATGGCTCTATAGAGCTTCCACATGACGAAAAATGTAAACTGATAGAACTTTTTGCCAAAGACAGGCGAGTCCTCTCCGAAGTAGGCTCAAAAGATGCTGAAAAAATCCTTGCACCCTATCAATGGATAGAACTCATGCAAGCCGAACTCCAAGCGGGCGCGTGGAAAGTCATAGGCGAAGCACGCGAAGGTGGCAATGTGGGGCTTTTCAGAGATAGTGGAGAGGTAAGGCAGGGGTTGGTAAAAGAAATCATACACACCATTCCATCTGACAAAATCATCTGGGAAGCTCCTCAAAAAGCCCAACAAGTCTGGTTCATCAAACTGCTTGGTGCAAATGTGAACTTGGGCAATATCGCCTCAAACGAAATCATACCACTCGAAACTTTGCGCTTGGGATTGCGTGGCGATACTTTTGGTACTTTCCTGCCCAAAGACATCAAGGAAAAATACGGCATATAAGAGGCGTATTTCGCTTTTGTGTTGGTTTTGTTATATGAATGCTCAGACTACTGTACAATTTGTTATTTGGTATTTTTTATTTTTAACGTTGTCAATGGTCGAAGACCTTGACAAGCGTTGAAAATAAAAAATAATCCGCTTATTTTTCTTTTTTTCGCTTTTTAGTAATTTTAGGGGTTCTTCGAAAGTTATTGCGGAACTTGAAATATGAGGGATTGAAAAAGTAAGTAATGTTGCTTCAACCCTTCGGGTGGCTAAACTAACTAACTCATTTTGAGTTAGTTAGTTTAGCCACCCGAAGGGTTGAAGCTCTCTAAAAATCAGATACCCGCAATAATTTTTTAAGCACTGGATTTTATAAACTTTCCTCCAAAATCCACTGCAAAACTGCTAAAACATCATGTGGATTGGTAAAAGTAAGGTGTATAAGATTGGGGTCAATGGATAAGTTTTTGCCTTCGAGTTTTAGAAAACTCCACGAAAAACCTGTAGTAACACTTCCATAAATAGTAAGATTGGGCTTTCCCTCACGCTCATTGAATATTTGTGCGGCATACATTTCTGCCCCACATTGCCCCCATCCCTTCTCAATACTGTCTTTTTTTGCTTCAACCAAGCAAAAAACAGGCGACACTATCCTGCTTTTTTGAGGCACTGTCGTAAGTATAAAATCACAATAACCTGCTAACCCTTGTTCCTTATCTACATCAAACTCATATCCTGAAAAGGTACTGATTTTATTAGGATTATTTCGTTTAAGGTCTTTGAGTACAGGGGAAATAATGAATTCAGAACGTGCCTTCTCAGTAAACAAAGGCTCTTCAGTGGCATCTCGCAACTGCTCAAGAAGCATCTGAGTGGCTTGAAAAGGAGCAAATGAGGTAGGCAACCATTGTTGGATTAAGTCATTGATACCAAAATCTTTCTGCAACTGTGCCAATTTCTTAAATTTATTATAAGCCATATACTTTATTTATTTTGATAGACAAAATTAGGAAACAAAAAGCCACCCTTGCCAAATATATATATGTGAGCGCATATATAACAACTGCCCTTTTTTTACCCCCCAAAATGAAAATACAGCGTAGCACTGTGCGTACTTAAGCGGGCAAGCGGGCGCGTGTAAGCATTTTGATTGCCTTGATTCAGCACATTCCTCACGCCATGCGAGAAGCGCAGTTCGGGCGCAAACTTAAAATACGGGAAGAAAACATCAAAGCCCATGCCATACTCTATACTCAAGTCATGGTTTAGCAAAAGCACCTTGTCTTTGTCCGAAGACTTTTGAGAAAGTGAGAAAGCGGGCTTTATGCCCACTACCCAATACATATTCGTGACATTGCGCAATTTTGAGCGATACTTTAACAAAAGAGGCAACTCAAACATAGCCGCTTCTACAGTCCGCACGTCTGCAGGTTTATTATTTGTGTATTGATAGTTTAATTTGCGCTCATACGCCGCAAAAAAGTTGAATTGAGGCTTAATATCCCAAAAATCGCTTATCCGATAGCAGGCATAGCCCCCTATGATGAAGCCCGCAGAAGGTGCGGGATGGATAGAGGCTATATTCGAGCCACCGCCAAGGTAAGCGTCAGTGTATTTTATATTTACATTTGAGCGCAACATAGCCAACTGAAAACCAAAATGTAAGCGTTGGAAAAGCCTATTTTTGCGAAATAGGCTGGGGTGTGCGTTTTCGGTGTATTTGCTTTTGGGTTTTTTATGTCCTTCCCATTGTGCCGTAGCCCAGAGGGGCAGGCAAGTAAACAAAATTATTAAACAGGCTTGATGCCTTGATAGATGGCGCAAGTGCCAAAAGTGAGTTTTTTGCATTTTGTATTCTGAAAACCGATTTTATCTAAAATAGCGGTAAAATTTGCTCCATCGGGAAAGGCTTGGACTGATTCGGGAAGATATTGGTAGGCGGACTTGTCTTTGGATATTAAACGACCGACTACGGGTAAAATGTATTTGAAATAAAAATTATAAAGTTGTTTGACAGGAAAGGCGGCAGGTTTTGAAAATTCCAAGACTACCAACGCACCATTAGGCTTCAATACACGCAAAATATTTGCCAAACCTTTCTCAAGATTCTCAAAATTTCTTACACCAAAAGCCACTATGACCGCATCAAAGCTGGCAGTTTCGAAAGGCAAGTTTTCAGAATCGCCTGAAAGTAATTCTATTTTGTTCTCCAAACCTCTTTTTTTGATTTTTTCTCTGCCATGTGCCAGCATACCTTCCGATATATCCACGCCTATTACTTTCATAGGCTTCAGGCTAAGTGCTTCTAAGCCAAAGTCCCCTGTACCTGTGGCTACATCAAGTATCAGTGCGTTTTCGGGGGTAGGTAAGAGCGTTTTGAGGGTTTTTACAGCGCGTTTGCGCCAATAGACATCTATGTATAGGCTCAAAAAATGATTTAAAAAATCATATTTGGGCGAAATATTGTCAAACATTTGCGCTACTTGCGCTTTTTTGGTGCTTTCTTGGTCTTTGTAAGGTACTACTGTGTCGTGTTGCATGGCGCGTTGGGTATTTGAGGGTGCAAAGTTAAGGAATGTTGATGAATAAACTATGCGTGCCATGAGAAGGTTTTAATTTTTCAATAAAGTAGGGTATTTTCTTGCCTGCCAGATGATATTTTGTACGTCTGTGGGCAGTTTGAAGTGGTGAAAAGTTTTTTTGTGAGGGCAGATAAAAAAAAGTTCGGTGCTATCTTTGCGGTAGGCAAGGTCGCCTTCGAGTAAGATATACTTGCCATTTTGTCTTGAGAAGCGCATTTGTGCGTATTTTTTGTGCTGAGTCGCGGAGGGGGCAGGCAAGGGGGAGGTAAGGCTGTTGGCGATTTGCTTTATAAAACGCTTCTGCCTTATCCAGATTGTATCCTTGCCTGCCTCCCGAAACTGTATCTCGATAGTGTCTATACCTGCAAGAGCTTGCGGATAGTCTTTTTCTGTACTACAGCCCATCAAAAGGAATAAAAAAAAATATATTTTTGGGGAAGACATCTGGTTATTTTGGTTGTCTGACAATTTTTGTGAAGGGGAAAAAGGATGCACTTTGTCCTCCTGAGCGAAGC
>JAAFJK010000605.1 GCA_013298105.1 Cytophagales bacterium | reverse complement strand
GTAGATTCTCAAAGACGCTAATTGCTGTTCTGTTTGAAATCGCGGTGGTTTGCCTCCAAAATATCGCTGTCTATCGCAGTGGGTAGGTAAGAAAGTTTGATAATATCTTCTGTCAAATCTGTGATTTCGGCTTCCCAGCACGGCTGTGTATCAAAAGTACGTGTTTGGGTAGTTCGCTTTTCTATCAATCGCCTTTCTTCCACTTCATTGGCTGTAGCTTTGGTAGCCCCTACACGTATCCAAATTTTACCTTTATAGCGTACAGGTGGGTGCAAAGCAGGTTGAATCTCTACAACCAATACCTCACCTTCAGGAAAAGTAAATATTTGCATATTCATAGCAGGTTGAGGCAATATTTGTCCATTGTTTCGAATAGATGCAATGTCTTTCTGCAACTCGTCTGTTATTTTTAGTCCTGCCAAAGTACCGTCTTTTTCTATGCCTATAAATAGATAGCCTGCTTTTTTGTGGTTTGGATAGTCATTGGCAAAGGCACATATAGCCTCACTGACTTTATCTGTATCTTTTTTGGACTCTGTAAATTCTATGCGGTCTATTTCGGCATCAGGGTTGTGCAAAAGTGTGATAATTTCTTGTTGTGTAATCATGGGTATCAATCTAAATATGCTGAAAAATCGTTCAACCGTATGCCATTTTTGTAGGCTACTATGTAGGCACTCGCGCCTGCATTGCGCAAGACCTCTGTAAAGGCTTGTGCTTCTTCATAATGCCTAAACTTGCCTACCAGATAACGTTTTTGCTTGCCTGCCTGCTCTATAGTGAGGGCGGTATTAGGTAGTTCAAAAGCATCTATTTCGTGCTTTTGAGCCGTCTGAAGTTGTATTTTGAAGGTAAGGTTGTGTTTTTGGCGTATTTTTTCGCGTATGAGGGCTTTTTTTTGTGCTTCGTACAGAGGCAGGAGTGAGTCTGCACGCTCTATGCGTTCGGCTATTTTATCATAAAACTCCTGCAATTTCTGCCTATGGTCTTTGTAGGCGCGTAAGCTGTCAAGATAGGCTTCGTGGGCTTGCTTTTTTTGTAGGCAAGTAGCTTTGTAGCTTTTCCACTCGGCAGGGTGTTTGCGCCAGTAGGCAAGTTCTTTGAGTGTGGAGTCGGGAGTTTGCGCACAACAGACCTTGCCTGCCCCTACCCAAAATAAGGCGACAAAAAAAATATATTGCCAGTTTTTAATACGAAATAAGATGTGTTCAGTATTTTTTATTTGTTCGCTTTTTTCGCACCTTTTTTTCGGATTGACAACCGCGAGCGGATTGCCAACCAAAAAAAACAAACATTTAAGCCATACTGAACAATAATTTGACATTTTGAATTTGATATTTTTTTTCGTACTTCTTACTTCCCACCTGAAACTTCTCAAGATGGCTCATGTTTGTAAGCTATTTTTTCAACTATGATATGTTTTACACAAGCCGCCATATCATCTCCACTTCTATTCATATCCTCGTCTTCTTGTTCATGATGCCATTTTAGCTTTACCTGATGTCCTTTTCCTGCAAAAACATCTAATTTTTTTAAAATATCTACAAAGCACTTGCCTGAAGATGTATTAAAGTATTCTAATTTGATGCTGATGATAGTATTACGTCTATCACTTACCATGACATATTTGTCTATCCATGACATCACAGGCTCATAAAATTTTGTGGAAACTTCGGGCATAGACCTGTAGCCGACTATTTCTAATAAGCCTTGCTCATAGTCAAAATTTATAGCAGGTGTCCGTTGGGTTTCCTCTATGTAAAGTGAATTTAGCATAATACACAGGGATTGTTCTTTTTTTGCAAAGATAGCAATTATTTGAAAAAGGTTGTAAATTTGCACTTAAATTTTTGAAACTTCGTATGTATCCTATTTTGCTTTCCACCCACTCGTGGTTGCGCTGGATTCTGCTGGCTATTATGTTGGTAGTTTTGGTGCGTTCTCTTAGCGGTTTTTTAACTAAATCGCCCTATCTCAAAAGCGACAATCTTTTGGGCGCGTTGCTCATTGCGTTTACGCATACCCAACTTTTGTTGGGGTATGTTTTGTATTTTTTCAGCCCTTTTGCGTATCAAGCTATCCAAAATCAAGGCATGGGCGCAGTCATGAAAGACAAAATGCTTCGCGCTTGGTCTATAGAGCATATCACTATGATGACTATAGCGGGCATAGTCATTCAGGTAGGCAGAAGCCTGAGTAAAAAACAAGCTACAGATGCGGGCAAACACCAACGTATGCTCATGACACTCGTGATAGCATTTGCGTTGATAGTCTTGGCAATCCCTGCGGACAGGCTGTCGCTGTTTCGTTTTTAGTGATAAATTGAATAACAATCTACCCACGACTAAAATTGTGGGTAGATTATTTTTAAACTTCATGCTTATAGCCATCTTCGTATCGGAAGACTATTTTGGGATTGCAAACAAGCGAAACTTCCGCTTTTTCCTTGCCTTCGTAGGCAAGTTGGGAAAGTACATAACGGATACTCTCAAGGCGTGCGTCTTGTTTGTCATTTGAATCCACCAATACCCATGGGCTGTGCAAAGTATGGGTTTTATTGAGCATTCCGCGTATATATTTTGAGAAGTCGTCCCATTTTTTTTGCGCTTTTTCGTCTATGGGGCTTACTTTCCATTGTTTGAGTGGATTTTCGCGCCTGTCTTGTATGCGCTCAGCTTGTTCTTTTTTGCTGATGATGAACCAAAATTTGATGAGTATGATGCCATCTTGTGCCAGCATATTCTCAAATTCGGGAACTTGTTGCATGAACTGATGGTATTCAGCTTCAGTACAAAAACCCATCACAGGCTCTACTACAGCGCGATTGTACCAACTTCTGTCAAAAAAAACGACCTCGCCTGCATTGGGCAATTCTTTGATATAACGCTGAAAATACCACTGCCCACGCTCTGTATCGCTTGGTTTGGGCAG
>JAAFJK010000235.1 GCA_013298105.1 Cytophagales bacterium | reverse complement strand
AAATAGTCGCCTTTTTGCATATCGAGGGTATGCAATTTATGTTTTCGTTCTTCGCTATAGTGTTTCGTGTCGCCTCCTATCGGTGCTTTATCACCTTTGATTACCTGCAATGCACCCTCACGCACCATAAATAAATCGCCTTGCGCCCCCGAAAAATACAACTTCATATTTTCAAAATCAAATCCACACACCGCTATATCCATGCCATCTTTAGCATTTTTGCCCAAAGCACGATAGACCGCAAGTTGCAATTCGTTCAAGATAATGTCAGACGTTTCGGCACTTAGCTCGTGCATGATGTAGTCAAGCGAAGACTTGCCAAGCATACTCATGAAGGCACCAGGCACGCCATGTCCTGTGCAGTCGGCTACAGAGATGAAATTCACACCATTTTTCAAATTATGCGCAAACCAATAAAAATCGCCTGAAACTATGTCGCGTGGCATTGCCAAAATAAAATGCTCAGGCAGATGTTGGAGTATGCGCGTATCTTCGGGAAGCATGGCTTCTTGGATTTTCCGCGCGTATGTGATGCTGTCCTTCATGTGCTTGTTGATATGCTCTATCTCGTCTTTTTGCTTCATCACTTCGGCAGTGCGGTCTTTTACTTTTTGCTCAAGACCTTCATTCAGGGCTTGTATTTCAGCATTTTTTACTACAAGTTCTTGGGTACGCCTTTGCACTTGCCTACGAAGCACAAAACTGATAATCAAAAAGAAAGCCGCGATACTCCCCACTACCGCAATAGCCCAAAGCAGGCGCGTATAATTGAAAACGCCTCCTATGGCGTGATTCAGCCAACGGTTTTGAGAGTGATAATAGATAGAATTTTCGTCCTCTATCAGTTTGGTAAGCTCGCGGTCGATGGATTTGATAATTTTATCATTGTCCTTGCCTCCCTTTTTCAGCGCGAAACGCAATTCATTGGGATTAAAAATAATGTGGGCAGGCTTGATTTGGTGGTGTTGTTGGTACATTTGCCCAAATAGCGAACTTACCAAACCCGCTTCGGCTTTTTGGGCATCAATCGCTTTTACCACTTCTTCAAAAGAGCCAAGTTCCAAAAATTTAATATTTAATTTGAACTCTTTGGCGGTGTTTTTTAGTCCATGACTGCCTTCATAATAAAAATTTTTCTTTACTACCGCTACTTTTTTATCTGTCAAATCTTTGATAGAGCGGATTTTGCTGTCTTTATGCACAAAGACCTCGCCCCAGTTCGTCAGGACTGTTTTTTGGGTAAAGTCATATTCTTGAGCGCGTTCTTCAGAATAGCCCAAAGCCAAAAGTATATCTGTTTTGCCCTGTTTCAGGTATCGGAGGCTGGTCGTGAGCGAGTCTGTATAGACATATTTGATAGTCCATTGATTTTCAATCGCCATGTGTTCCATCAAATCTATAAAAATGCCCTTCACTACCCCGTCCGCACTATCTTTGAATACAAGCGGTGGATTGTTGTACGCACCCACACGCAAGACTCGGTTATTCTTATTTTGTGCATATAGTAGGCAGGGGCAGGCAAGTAAAGCCCCCAAAATGAATGTATAAAATCGTAGCATCAGGCTATGTAATATTAGGTCGTATTTTTGAACGCCAATATTAAACAAAAACTACCAAACCACCAAATTTTATATGAATCACTTTCGCAGTATTGGCTATAAGTAATGAAATTTAAATAACATGACAATCTCACTCACGCGAAGCCACGCTGTAAGCGTCTGTTGGTATTGCCTAACCGCGTAAAAGCTCGCTAACAGACGCTACAGCGTGGCTAAACATTCTCAAGTTATTTCTACTCGTTCCTAAGATACAAGCAACAGTTCGGATTTCAAATATACACATCGGAAAGTGGTTTTGGGATAGTCATGTACGTTTGGTGGGACACCAAACGTGGACAAGACAATAAAAAAACCTTGTTTGGTGTCCCACCAAACAAGGATACACAAACAAAATCTCCCAAAACCACTTTCCGATGTGTATATGTAACAGCCTAAATCGTAAATCGTAAATCGTAAATCGTAAATCGTAAATCATAAATCGTAAATCGTAAATCGTAAATCGTAAATCGTAAATCATAAATCATAAATCGTAAATCATAAATCGTAAATCGTAAATCGTAAATCATGAATCCACTTAGCCTATTTTGATTCTCCTGCCGTCAGGCATCTCCCACGTTACAGCCTCACAAACTTCTATCAAAGATTCTGAAAGTTCTGACCATTGCTTGTCTGTAATGGTATATTGGCAATTTGTCAGCACACCCAGCCAAGCAAAACTATCTGCCTGTGGGCGAAAATGATAAATGTGCGTATCTTGTATATTTTGGAGTTTTAGCGAGCATTGCCGTTCGAGTGGTTCGTAGGCAAGGTGCAAAATCCAGTAGGGGTTTTTGTGAAAGACTGCCTGAAACAAAAAGTTTTTTTCGGGCATACGTGGCATTGCCTCCCAGCTATTTTTTGTCAAATAAGCCTGACAATTTCTGATATTTTGTATAGCATAAATATTATCCCAGTCTTGTGTTTGCAAAAAACCTTGTAACGTAATATCTTGTGGCAAGTTATCCAAAAGAGCAGGATTTATCCATAGTGCTGTATGAATATGGTGCATACATATATCCTTTTCTTGCAAAAGTGCATAAATAGAGGCTTTAGTGATATATACCTCTGCTGTTTCCTGTCCCTCAAATTCACGCAAAGCCCTTCGCAAATATAGCCCAGCTTGCGCATAGAGGCGTATGCGCATAAGCGTATAGCCCAGCCAGTACCATTCCATAGCGGCTTGTGGATTTTGGCTTACATATTGCTTTAACATCTCTATAGCCGTAAAAAAATCTTGGCAGGCAAGTGCCTCCTCGTAGTGGTTGTAAGGAAAATCAGTGGAATAATTCATGCGCCCCAAAAATACTACAAAAAATTATATCAAACAAACTACCAAATTTTTATATAATATACAGAAAGTCGTTTACTTTTGCATATTAGATACGTATATAAGTTATATTTGCCTTATCACAAAATAACATGAAAAAACTAATCACCTACTGCTTTTTTTATCTACTTGGTGTTTTGATGCCTCTCCAAGCACAACACAAAACTCCTATCAACTTAGATGTCAATCCTGGAGATACACCTGCAAGTCAGCCTGGAGGACTTAGAAGTGTCAATGGGGTGTTGTATTTTTCAGGCAATACAGGTAGTAGTGGCTTGGAACCCGTTGCTCTTGCAGAAAATAATTTTGTTACTGTTGATGACATTAATCTTGGAGGCTCAGGCTCATCTCCGCGTCACTTTACATCTTACAATGGGTTCATATATTATGCGGCAATTTCAAATATTACAGGTACAGGCATATACAGGTATGATGCTCCAGTGCCTCCCATCTTAGGTACCAATACTTTATTTTTTCAACCCAATTCTAACCCTTCTCCATCAGGCATTGCACTAACCAATGATGATGTACATGGCAATATTGTGAAAGCAGGTAATTTCTTGTATTTTACTGCCCAAAACACCCTTACTACAGGTGCCACACCCTACAATGTCGAGCTTTGGGTTACAGATGGTACTACTTCAGGTACTACCCCCGAAATCAACCCCAATGTACCCAATGCTACCAGCAGTCCACGCATCAATGGCAGTTCTCTGCCAAGGGAACTTACGCCCCTGACTATAGGTGGAAATGATTATTTATTTTTTACAGCAGATAGCAGACCTTTTCAAAGAAATGCTGGGGCAACAGGCATAGAGTTTGACTCTTTAGGAAATAGAGAGTTGTATGTCCGCCTTGCCAATGACCCCGCCTCTACACCACATACGGTTTTAGATGTCATCAATCCTGCGACTACTTCAGTCTTCACCTCTGCCTGTTCGCCTGCCGCCCTCTGTACCATAAGTGGCATTACAACCATGGCAGGTGCGCGTCCTGTGCATCTTACGCCTTACGGCAATCAGCTTTATTTTATAGCGACTTCTACAGGAAGTGCAAACCAAGATGGACTTTGGCGTACCAATGGGACAGCTTTAGGCACCACACAAGTTGCCTTGCCTGCGGGCGTGCGTATGGAGCGTGGTGTAAAAATGGTCGTATCCAACAATATACTTTATTTTGCGGCTATCAATGCTACCGCAGGCAGAGAGCTATGGAAATTTGATGGTACAAGCGTTGCTATGGTCAAGGACATTCAACCGGGTGCGGCAAGTGGCATTCCTTTGATACTCAATAATACGCTCAATATTCCCAACCCCATAGGTGGTAATCTTACCTATTTTTTAAATATCCACAATAGCACTTATAATTGGATAGACATCAACGGAACACTTTTTTTTGCGGCAAATGATGGTACGAATGGGATAGAACTTTGGTCAAGTGATGGCACCAATGCAAATACTGTGATGCTGAATCCTTCAGGTAGCAGTTCAGGGATAGTCGCAGGCAGTGGCAGTGCGCATCCCCGCAAGTTGGCAAATGTAAATGGAGTTTTATATTGCATAGTGCGCAATGCGTTAGGTTATCAAGAAGTATGGAGACACATACCTTTTGAGAGTTGTGATGCTACATTCAATGCTACACGCACATCACTTTACTATGACATACATGGTATAAATCCCACCGTAACAGCAAGTGCTTTGCTCGAAGTGCGTGTAGGACAAATTACTCCTGTAGGAAATAATTTTTATTTTATAGCCCAAGTAGATGGTTTTGGTACTACAGGGGCAGAGCCTTGGTATGCAGAAGGCTGTCCAGTAGCGGCTGTAGATTATAGCCCCGAACCTGCCATAGTGAATAGCGTTTGTAAAACTGCCTCTGTAACAACGGCTACGCCAGGTGTAACATTTACTTTTACAAAGCCTACTTCTGTACCCAATACACCAAACCCTACAGCTATATGTCCTGATAATAATTGCTTTTGTTCTACCACTTTAGGCGGAGCTATTAATCCGAATACGGGCATCATAGACCTGAATAATCCACTTGCTACCAACGGAGTCCATAAAATATGCTATCAATACAAAGCGTCAGGCGCGTGTGGACTTCCTGTTTGTTTTGATTTGAATATTCAAGGAGCAGTAACGGCTGATGTATTGGCTGAAACTGTAGCAGGCAATGGCGTACATGGCACTGCCATAAATTCAACTCCTTTAGCCTCACGTTTCAACTTCCAAAATCTTGCTACGCCTCCTGTGGGTAGTTTGCCTGACGATAGCAATGTCAATGTAGCCTTCTCGCCTGATGGTACAAAAATGTATGTATCAGATGAGTTCAATCACTGCATACGTCAAGTAGATTTTACCACCAACACCGTTACTACCTTGGCGGGTGTAGCAGGCTTCATAGGTTCAGTAGATGCTCCAGTAGGTACTTCGGCAGGCTTTTTCCGACCTGCAGGCATCACTACAGACCAAGCGGGCATCATATATGTAGCCGACAAAGGAAATCATACGATTCGAAGAATAAATCCTACTACAACCGAAGTTACGACCATAGCAGGTACGGCAGGCTCTCTTAGTGGAGGCTACCTCAATAGTGCAGACCCTTTTTTGGCTAAATTTGCACAGCCTTCAGATGTAGCCATAGATGCCAATGGCAATATTTATGTAGCAGATAAAAATAACCACGCTATCCGCATGATAAGCCCTACAGGGGTCGTTACGACTTTGGCTGGCTCGCCTGAACCTTCCTCCAGTGCAGGTTTTGTGAATGGTACAGGTACAGCCGCACTTTTTAATCGCCCTTGTGGGATAGACTTTGATATAAATGGCGATTTATTGGTGGCAGACCGCCTGAATCACGCCATCAGGAGGGTAACTACTGTGGGTGTCGTTACAACTTTTGCAGGTACAGGCGCATCAGGCAATACTGAAGGAACTACTGCTACTGCCCAATTCAATCAACCTACAGATGTGGTAGTTGATGCGGTAGGCAAGGTGTATGTAGCGGATAGAAACAACCATAAAATCAGACTTATAGAGGCTGGCACAGTATCTACTTATGCTGGAGATGGTACAGCAGGCTATTTAGATGCGATTGCACCCAATGCACGTTTTCAATATCCTATAGGCGTGGCTACAGACCCTACAGACCGCGTATTCGTAACAGATAAAAACAATGCGCGTATCCGCCGTATTCGTTTGAATAATGTAGGCGGGCAAATCAATGGTTCTACTACAGTCTGTAGTGGTACGAATAGTGGCACACTTACGCTTGTGAATTATCAAGGTGCGCCTTCTACCGCAAGTATCACGCGCTGGGAAAGCTCTACCAATAATGGCACGACTTGGACGAGCTTAGGCAATCCTACCTCGGCTACTTACAACTTCAATAACTTAACAGCCAATACCATTTTCAGAGTGATTCAGGCAGAATCGGCTTGTGGCACTATCAAATCTGACATTGCCACTGTGAATGTAATTGTACCTCCCACGCCTACCGTAACGCCTACAGCCGTTTGTGGGACTATGCCTGCTACACCTGTAGCGGTTACAGTTACCGCTTCAGGGGGCTTAGATGGCGAGTATGTCTGGTACACGAGTGCAGATGTAGTGATAGCGGGAGAAGATGATGCCACTTACAGTACGACTGTTACGGCTACTACTACTTTCAAAGTAGCCATCAAAAGAGGTGTATGCGAAAGTGCTAAAGTACCTGTAGTAGCCACTGTATTTCCTCCCCCTACACCTTCGGTATCAGGCAATTCTTCGGCTTGTGGAAGTGTATTGCAGACATTTACTACCAATAACAATGTGGGAAATACTTATGAATGGCGCATTGATGGAGCATTACAAGCCACTACTACCAACTCCATGAGCTTTTTGTGGGGAGATGCAGATGCAGGCACTTCCAAAATAATCACTGTCAAAGAAACTACACCTGCCCCTACTAATTGTGCCACTACTTCCGCCAATTTCAATGTGGCTGTTTTGGCAAGACCTGCAGTACAGACTGTTACAGGGCTAACTTCAGTTTGTTTGAATACTACGCAAGCCTATAGCATAGGTGGTGCGGGAACTTTCGCATGGACTATCACAGGTGTAACAGCTACACCAAGTACAGGGACAGGCAATAGCTTCTCTACGCTTTGGGGAAGTGTAGGCACAGCCACGCTCACATGGATAGAAACAGGGGCAAATGGTTGCACACGCACCAACACCCAAACTATCACAATCAATGACTTGCCTACCGTTAAAACACTCACAGGTGATGCGAATATTTGCTTAGGCACTCCCAAAACATACAGCTATACGCCTACAGGTGCGAATACTTCGCTTTGGAGTGTTACGGCGGGTTCGGGGACAGCTACTATAGTGGGTGCAAACAATGGCACGTCTGCATCTATAGATGGGGTAACTGCGGGAGATGTAAATGTATGCGTTACAGAAACAGATGCCAATGGTTGCACGCGCCAACATTGCAGAACTATCACGATAAATGCCTTGCCTGCCGTACAGACTATAGCAGGGAACTCGCCTGTTTGTATCAATACTTCTCAAACGTACAGTGTGCCGATAATAGGTGCAAACACATATACCATAGCTATCACAGGAGGCAATGCGACTGTTACAAGTGCTACAAGCAACACCATTACAACTACCTTCCAACAAGCAGGTACGGCTGATATATGTATTACAGAAACGAACCCTGCCACGACTTGCGTAAGGACGTATTGCAGAACTATCACTATCAATGCCTTGCCTACCGCCCAGACTATCACAGGGGCTACTTCAGTTTGTTTGAATAGCACTCAAAGCTATAACATCAGTGGTGCAGGTACTTTCACATGGACTATCACAGGCGTAACCGCTACGCCAAGTACAGGGACAGGCAATAGCTTCTCTACAGCTTGGGGAAGTGTAGGCACAGGTACTATCACATGGACAGAAACAGATGCGAACAGTTGCGCTCGCGTAAATACACAAGCTATCACCATCAATGACTTGCCTACCGTTAAAACTATCACAGGAGATGCGAATATTTGCTTAGGTGCGCCCAAAACATATAACTACACACCTACAGGTGCGAATACTTCGCTTTGGAGTATTACGGTGGGTTCGGGAACAGCTACTATAGTGGGTGCCAACAATGGCACGTCTGTATCTATAGATGGAGCGACTGCGGGAGATGTGAACGTATGCGTTACAGAAACAGATGCCAATGGCTGTTCACGCCAACATTGCAGGAACATCACAATCAATCCTTTGCCTTCTACCCAGACCATTACAGGCAATTCTCCTGTTTGTATCAATACTTCGCAAACTTACAGTGTTACGCCTACAGGTTTGAATACTTATTCTATAGCCATCACAGGGGGCAATGCGACTGTTACAAGTGCTACAAGCAACACCATTACAACTACCTTCCAACAAGCAGGTACGGCTGATGTATGTGTTACAGAAACAAACCCCGCTACAAGTTGTGTAAGGACGTATTGCAGAACTATCACTATCAATGCCTTGCCTACCGCAAAAACTATCACAGGGGCAAGCAATGTTTGTGCAGGAACTTCTCAAACTTACAATATCACAGGAGCAGGTACTTATGTTTGGAGCATAGCAGGGGCAGGCATTACGGCTACACCAAGTACAGGAACAGGCAATTCGCTTACGACTACGCTAAGTGGTAATGGCACTGCGACTATCACTTGGACAGAAACAGATGCGAATAGTTGTGCTACTACCAATACCTTCAATGCAACGGTTCACCCCTTGCCTACCGCGCCTACTTTCGCACCACT
>JAAFJK010000389.1 GCA_013298105.1 Cytophagales bacterium | reverse complement strand
GGGAAATGACAGAAGAAGTAAAACTCGAATGGTCGACTGCCTCCGAAATCAACAACAAAGGATTTGAAGTGGAAATGAGTCAAGAGGGTAGAAATTATGAGAAAATAGCCTTTACCGAAGGAAAAGGCACTTCAAATACGCCTATCAACTATCAACTAACCACCATCAACCCAAAAGAAGGGTATTACCGTTTGAAACAAATAGATTTTGATGGTACATTTAGTTATTCTCCTATAGTGTTTGTGGCGGGTATGGTAGGCAAGGATTTTGTAATCGTCTATCCTAATCCCGCCCAAAGCGACCTCAAACTAAAAGTGTCAGAAAGCATCTTGCCTACCGACCTACTCAAAGCCGAAGTCTATAGCATGGCAGGCAAGCGTATTTGGCGTGGGGCAGGCAAGCTCGAGGAAGTGCAGGCAAGTTTGCAACTTGCCTTCCGAAATTGGAAAGCAGGCACTTACATCTTGCAAATCCGTACAGACAAGAAAAGAGTGGAAACGAAATTTATCAAAGAATAAACGAAATTCTGGTACTGCATTTGCCCCACAATTAAAATTGTGGGGCAAAGCTTTTTAAGGACAGGCAAGGTATTTTATTTTGTATTGTGTAAGAATAGCCTTAACTTTGTAACGCTTTTTCATTTCTTACCTCTTTCCATGTCTCTTCTTATCTTAGACTTCGGCTCACAATACACCCAACTTATCGCACGCAGAGTACGTGAGCTGAATGTATATTGCGAAATTCACCCCTATTTATATGCTGAAGAACTACTAAAAAAGCCCTTGCCTGCCGACCTCAAAGGCATTATCCTATCGGGAAGCCCCTGCTCAGTACGCGAGGCTGATGCGCCTGACATTCCACAAGCCCTTTTTGAAATGGACATACCTATTTTGGGCGTATGCTATGGGGCGCAACTGATAGCCCAAAAATGTGGAGGCGAAGTTGCCCCTTCGGATATACGCGAATATGGCAGAGCAAACCTTGCCTACCTTGCTTCCGAGAACCTGCTCATGCAGGGACTTTCAGCTAATTCGCAAGTGTGGATGAGCCACAGCGACACGATAAAGAAAATCCCAGCACATTTTGAACGCATCGCCAGCACCGAAACAGTCGAGAACGCCGCCTATCAGTGGGCAGGCAAGGCGGTTTTTGGCATACAGTTTCACCCTGAAGTTACGCATACATTGGAAGGCAAACGCCTTTTACAAAATTTTATAGTCGGCATTTGTGGCTGTACGCAAGACTGGACTTCAGAAGGCTTTGTGGAAAGTTCGGTAGCCGAGCTTCAAGCAAAGGTAGGCAAGGACAAAGTGGTCTTAGGTCTTTCAGGAGGCGTAGATTCGTCTGTAGCCGCCTTACTTTTACACAAAGCCATAGGAAGCAATCTCTATTGTATTTTTGTAGATAGCGGGCTTTTGCGCAAAAACGAATACGAAGAAGTATTGCACTCTTATCAAAATCTTGGACTGAATGTAATAGGTGTCCATGCCAAAGACGAATTTTACAAAGTATTGGAAGGCTTGAGCGACCCCGAAGCGAAGCGCAAAGCGATTGGAAAGACTTTTATAGAAGTTTTCGACAGAGAAGCAAGCAAAATACAAGACGTGCGCTGGCTTGCGCAAGGTACGATATATCCAGATGTCATAGAATCTGTATCTGTCAAAGGACCTTCTGTTACCATCAAATCGCACCACAACGTAGGTGGTCTGCCCGAAAAGATGAACCTCCAAATCGTTGAGCCTTTGCGTATGCTATTCAAAGACGAGGTACGGCGGGTAGGCAAGGCACTTGACTTGCCTGCCCCTATCTTGCACAGGCACCCCTTTCCTGGACCTGGTTTGGCTATCCGCATCATTGGCGACATCACGCCCGAAAAAGTGCGCATTTTGCAAGAGGCAGACTATGTCTATATCCAAAACCTCCGCGAATCGGGCTGGTATGACAAGATTTGGCAAGCGGGAGCTATTTTACTGAACACGCAAAGCGTAGGCGTGATGGGCGATGAGCGCACATACGAGAATGTAGTCGCACTTCGTGCCGTAACCAGCACAGACGGCATGACTGCCGATTGGGTACACATTCCTTACGAACTACTTGCCAAAATATCCAACGAAATCATCAACCGCGTAAAAGGTGTGAATCGTGTAGTATATGACATTTCTTCTAAACCTCCCGCTACTATAGAGTGGGAATAGTGGTAATTTATGATTTGGGATTTAGGATTTGGGATTCAATATAATTCTTCAGACTGCTATACGATTTTATTTTTTATTGAGCTGTAGATATTTGGTGGGATACCAAACACTATTTTTACCACGTTTATAGTGTCCCACCAAACATTATTTTGTACGCAAATTCAAACTTATAACTACTTTATTTTCAAAACTGTATATCATAAACCTCCCCCATGCACCTTACCCGCGACCTCTACCGCTCCTCGCTTACTTTGCTCACAGACCTTTACCAACTTACGATGGCGTATGGCTATTGGAAGTCAGGCAAAGGCGAACAAGAAGCCGTTTTTAATATGTTTTTCCGCAAGCACCCCTTTCAAGGCGGTTTTACAGTGGCTTGTGGCTTAGAAATGGTCATCAATTATTTACAAGATTTCAGACTTTCGGAAGATGATGTAGCTTACCTACGCACCCTCGAAGGCAATGATGGCAAGCCTCTTTTTGAAGAAGGCTTTTTGGCATATTTGGCAAATATGGAGTTTACTTGTGATGTGAAGGCTATTCCAGAAGGAACAGTGGTATTCCCGCATGAGCCTTTAGTGCGCATACAAGGCTCTATTATCCAATGCCAAATCATTGAAACGGCTTTGCTCAATATCATCAATTTCAACACGCTTATAGCTACTAAAGCCTCTCGTATGCTCATAGCTACCAAAGGTGAACCTGTACTTGAGTTTGGTTTGCGAAGGGCGCAAGGCGTTGATGGCGCACTCTCCGCAAGTCGCGCCGCCTATATTGGAGGCTGTACTTCTACCTCAAATGTGTTGGCAGGCAAGCTCTTTGGTATTCCTGTAAAAGGCACTCACGCACATAGCTGGGTCATGTCTTTTGATACTGAATTAGAGGCATTTGATACATACGCACAACATTTGCCCAATAACTGTGTTTTTTTGGTAGATACTTATGACACAGAAGAAGGGGTGCGCAATGCAGTTGAGGTAGGCAAGAAACTTCGCGCTAAAGGTTTTGAGATGATGGGCATACGCTTAGATTCAGGCGATTTGGCTTATCTAAGCATCAAAGCAAGGAAAATATTAGACGAAGGCGGATTTCCTGATGCTACGATTGTAGCCAGTAATGACTTGGACGAAAACATCATCACAAGTTTGAAAGAGCAAGGCGCGACTATCAATGTCTGGGGCGTGGGTACAAAACTCGTAACAGCTTACGACCAACCTGCGTTGGGTGGCGTTTATAAGATAGCGGCTATCAAAAATGACCATAACGAATGGGACTATAAGGTAAAACTTTCTGAACAAGCTATCAAAGTTTCGAATCCTGGTATTTTGCAGGTAAGACGCTACAAAGAAAATGGCGAGTTTCGAGCTGATATGATTTACAATGAAGGCAAACCATTTGCGGGCTTGCCTACCATGATAGACCAAATAGATGTTACGCGCCAAAAAACACTTGGAGGTGAAGGTTGGGAAGCTGAAGATTTGCTTGTACCAATTTTTGAAAAGGGAAAATTGGTTTACAACTTGCCTACCTTGCCTGCCATCAAAGCGCGAGTAGCTACTCAAATCAGCCTTTTTCATCAAGGTATCAAGCGTTTTGTCAATCCGCACAGTTATCCTGTTGGTTTGGAAAAAGGACTGCATGATGACAAATACAACTTGATTATGAAGCTGAGAGGGAAGAAATAAGTACCAAATCTTAGTGAAATTTGATAAAAATACCTACTTTTGCAAACGTATGCAAAAAGTAAGTTTAAACGGACAAAACTTAACTATAGAAGAAGTAGTTTTAGTCGCTCGCCAAGATGCCGAAGTAGAGATTACGGCAGACGCATGGGCGCGTGTGCAGGCAAGTCGAGCATTTTTGGAACGTATCGCGCACAGTGGTAAAATCATTTATGCCATCAATACAGGCTTTGGCTCCAATGCCTCTGTAATCATAGATGACACGCAAACGGCTATTTTACAAACTAAATTGCTCCTTTCACACGCCACAGGGGTAGGCAAGCCGCTTGAGCGTGAGGCAGTAAGGGCTATGATGCTAATACGCCTGAATACACTGCTGGCAGGATATTCAGGCATACGTTCCGAAACATTGACACTTTTGCAGGCTCTTTTGAACCATAAAATACACCCTGTCATACCTTCGCAGGGTTCGGTGGGCGCGAGTGGCGACCTCTGCCCACTTTCACACATGGCTATCGCGCTTTTGGGAGAGGGAGAAGTGCGCATAGATACACCCGAAGGCGAACGCACCTTGCCTGCCCGCGAAGCACTCGCACAGGCGGGACTTGCGCCCATTACCCTTGCCTACAAAGAAGGCATAGCCCTCAATAATGGCACAACTTTCATGACTGCGCTGGGCGTTTTGGCGGTGTTTGATAGCCTGAAGATGCTCGATACAGCTTTGCAGTCTGTCGCACTTGTGATGGAAGGCATTATGGCACGTAGGCAGGCGTTTGATGCACGTATTCATCTGCTACGCCGCCATGAAGCGCAATGTGAAATAGCCCAACGCTTGCAAGATTTGTTGGTAGGTTCGGAGTTATTTGGCAATACGCCCTCCTCCCCTACCCTCTCCCCCACTCTACTTGAGGGTATTCCTGCTTGGTTAAGTGAAAGTACGTGGGAAAAATTAGCCGAAAAGAAAAAAAATCCACAAGATGCGTATTCTATTCGCTGTACAGCACAAGTGCTGGGGGCAAGTTTGCACGCGATACAGCACGTAGAGTCGGTTTTGGCGCACGAACTCAATGCCATAACTGACAATCCATTGCTTTTTGAAGATACAGAGGAGGTACTTTCGGGCGGTAATTTTCATGGACAGCCTTTGGCACTGCCTTTGGATTATTTGAAAATCGCGCTCGCGGAGGTCGGCAATTTGTTGGAAAGACAAGTCAATAAATTGGTTGATGCGCACCACAACGATTGCTTGCCTGCCTTTTTGGTGGAGGAAGCGGGGCTAAATTCAGGTTTTATGATTCCTCAATATGTCTGTGCGGGTTTGGTATCTGAAAATAAAGTTTTAGCGCACCCTGCTTCGGTGGATTCTATCCCCACTTCTGCCAATCAAGAAGACCACGTAAGCATGGGCAGTATCTCGGCAAGACAAGCCCTCGAAATATTGGGAAATGTCCAAAAAATCTTGTCTATTCATACCCTTGTGGCTTGTCAGGCTGTAGATTTGCGCCAAAAGCAACTCACGCATTGGGGGCTTGCCTGCGCTATGAGTCCTCAAACAAAACTTTTTTATGACAAAATTCGTGCTTGTGTACCGTATTTGGCAGAAGACCGCTTGCTATACAAAGACATCGAGGCGGTAGGCAAGGTGCTTTAAAGAAACACTTATTTGTAATTTGCTAATTTTATACCTTCATGAACCGCATCTACAATCTCTTAGACTACCTACAAACCTACCAAAAAAGCGTACTTGACCCTGAAAGTTTTTGGGCAGATATTGCTAACACCTTTTATTGGCGCAAAAAATGGGACAAAGTATTGGAATGGAACTTTGATGAACCTAACGTAAAATGGTTTCTCAATGGCAAATTGAACATTACAGAAAACATTTTTGAAAGGCAACTTTTCACACATGGCGACAAAACCGCTATCATCTGGGAGCCAAATGACCCCGCCTTGCCTACCCGAAGCCTTACCTACCGCGAGCTGTATGTGGAGGTATGCAAGTTCTCGAATGTGCTACAGGCGCATGGGGTAGGCAAGGGCGACCGCGTCTGTATCTATATGCCTATGGTGCCTGAAGCTACAGTCGCTATCCTTGCCTGCGCGAGAGTGGGCGCGATACATTCTGTAGTGTTTGCGG
>JAAFJK010000156.1 GCA_013298105.1 Cytophagales bacterium | reverse complement strand
GGCAAACTTCCCTACCCTGAAGGGACAGCTTGCGCGAATGTACTGATAGCAGGCGAGAAAGGCGGGAGTTTGGCAAATATGGTCTATTATGGCTTGGGGCTTGCCTTCCTTTACAAACTTTTGATGTCTGTCTTTGGATTTTGGAAAGAAGTCCCTGAATATGTTTTTGGACGTAAATCTGCCCTGCCCAATCTAAGCGTAAGCGGAGAAATTACGCCCGAACTTTTGGGCGTGGGTTATGTGATAGGTTACAGGATAGCGGCAGTCATGGTAGCAGGTGGCATACTTTCTTATTGGGTGCTTATTCCCTTGATTACATTTTTAGGCGATTATGTTACAGTAGCCATAGCACCTGCCACAAAGCCAATTTCAGAACTTGACCTCAATGGCATACGCGCCAACTATGTGCGCTATATAGGCGCGGGTGCGGTTACGTTTGGTGGTTTGATGACACTTCTGAAGACCTTGCCTACCATTATAGCCGCTTTCAGCGATACAGCTAAGGAATTTTCTCAAACAAAACAAGACAAAGAAACAAGCACAGAACGGACAGAACGCGCCATGCCTATGAGCTTTGTGTTGTTTGGCTGTTTGTTTTTGGTAATATTTATGGTGGCTATGCCCAACTTGCCTGTCAATGCGCTTTCAGGTGTGATGATTATTATTTTTGGGTTCTTTTTTGTAACAGTAGCCTCAAGAATTGTCGGTTTGATAGGTTCTTCTTCAAGTCCCGTTTCTGGTATGACAATAGCTACGCTTATGGCAACTTGTCTGATATTCGTGGGTATGGGCTGGACAGGCAATGCTTATCAACCCATCGCGCTTGTGGTAGGCTCTATAGTGTGTATCGCGGCGGCTAATGCAGGCGCGACTTCACAAGACTTAAAAACAGGCTATATAGTAGGTGCAACGCCTTTTTATCAACAGCTTGGACTAATGATAGGTGTGTTTGTTTCTACTTTGGCAATAGGTGGGACAATGCTTCTCTTACATCAATCTATAGGCATAGGCGTTACAGAGGCAAGACCAAATGGCTTGCCTGCCCCTCAAGCTACGCTGATGTCCACACTGATTATAGGACTTTTGGATAATAGTTTGCCTTGGGCATTGGTGTTGATTGGTATGGCTATAGCGGCAGTAGTAGAACTTTGCGGTGTCAGTTCGCTTGCCTTTGCAGTAGGTGCTTACCTGCCTTTGTCTTCTACAACGCCTATATTTATTGGTGGGATTGTAAAAAGTATGGTGGAGCGTAGGCAAGGTGCGCATGAAGCCGAAAACGAGGCAGGCGCGGGTGCATTATTTAGCTCTGGACTGATAGCTGGAGGTGCAATAACAGGCATTTTGATTGCGGTGCTGATGGGCATTTCTACTACTGTAAACGGAAAATTGGTTACATTGGCTTCTCAACTGAACACAGGCGCAGCCGAAACAATGGGCAAATATGGCGATTTGTTGTCGTTGGTTTGCTTCTTGGCTATGGCGTATGTGTTGTATAGGGTTTCGTTTATTAAGGAGAAAAGTTAGTAAAAAAATATGAATATGAATGATATTTCACTTACAGAACTTTCCACACGAGAAAGTGCTATAGTAGAATGGAAAAAAAATGTGGCAGATGAAAGAAAATTAATAGAAACTATTGTGGCTTTTACCAATGATTTCTTGAATCTTGGTGGTGGTTATATTGTTTGTGGTGCAAGCGAAGCAACAGATAGCAATGGATTCAAAATTGTGGAATATGTAGGATTGACAGGTATTCGCTTAGAGGAAATCAAAAAATATGTTGCCAATACTTGTTACAATCCCAATATAGTGAATCCCCCTATTATTCCTAAATTTGATGAAATAACCTTGCCTGAAGATGCCTCAAAAAAAGTGCTTGTGATTACGATTGATGCTACTAACAATGCGCATACTTACAAAGCTGAATATGACGACATCAAAAAACCGCGTTATTTTGTGAGAACAGACTCAAATACAAGGGAAGCGAATAATGGAATTTTAAGAGAACTTTTGAGGCGAAAAGAAAAATTAGAATATTGGGACAAGCAAATCAATGCAAAGGCATTTCTAACAGATATAGATGAACTTGCAGTACGTGCTTATTTGCAAGAAATGAATCTTTGGACACCCAATAAAGCCATATCAGACTATATTTCTGAAAAAGAAAAAATAGAACAATTTATTCCGCCATTGGTAGGCAAGTTAGGGGTAGGCAAGGAATTACACCCTAAAAATTTTACATTGGCAATTTTTGGCAAAAGCCCCATAGATTTTTGTGCAGGCGCGTATGCTATTTTTACGATTTTTGATGGAGAAGATAAAAGCAAACAACACGCAGAATCTCAATGGATAACTGGGTCTGTCATAGAACAAGCCAAAAAATTGATAGAATTATTAAATGTAGAATCTACTATAGCTATTGACAAAGGGACTGAAAATGCAAACCAAATCAAATATCCCAAAATAGCACTCAAAGAAGCTGTAGTGAATGCGATTGTGCATAGAGATTATGAAGTTGAGCAACCTGTTCGCATAGAAGTTTATAACAATCGTGTGGAGATTCACTCGCCTGGAGGTTTGCCTTTTAGTTTGGATAAAGAGGCGTTCATAAAAGGCAAGGCATCAGCTTATTGGAGAAATCAGACTTTTGCGCGGATATTTCAGAAATTGAACTTGGCTCAACACAATGGAACAGGTATAGAGCGCATCATAAGTGCCATGAAAGAGGAAGGTTGTCCTGAACCTATTTTTGAAGTAACGGATTTTCAGGTAATTTGCACCTTGCCTGCCCACCCAAGGCACGTCATCATGAAGCAACTTTCAGAAGCTGAAAGCGAGATAGTTATCCAAAAATATCCATCAGCTTACAAGAAATTAGCGGAAATTTTGGAAAAAGACATTTACAATTATAGAGCTATTGAATTATTTTGTAACGTGAATAATCTTTTGGGAACTCCCGAAAATGTATTAAAGACATTCAATTCAAAAAATATAAATTTCCAACAAATAAGACCTAATACTTTGGTCATTATTTCTGAAAGTTTGAGCCTCCTGAAGAAAAATACAGAAGCTGAAAATTTATCAAAAAAATTACTTAATATAGCCATGAGTGGTAGATTAGAAGAACAACAAATTATCAAAGTAGCACATACACTTGAAAAATTAGGTTATGCAAAAGAAGTTGTTGATTTTGTTGATAAAACCGTTTTACAATATACAGCCTTGTCAACTAACTCGCCTTTACTTAGGTACAAAGGACGTTCTTTGATAGATTTAGCCAAAATATGCAAAGCATCTTTTTTTGAGAATAAAAATACGCGTATCAAAGAAAAAGCTAAAGCCGACTTTGAAAAGTATATAACAGAGGCGCAAAAAACCTTAAGTATTGCCTATGAAAATGCTGAAAGTGGTATAGATAAAGATTTTGTTACAAAGGCATTAGAATATATTGAAACAGACATGATGCCTTTCCTAAATAAATCTTCAAAGAAGAAAAATATGAGTAAAAATA
>JAAFJK010000476.1 GCA_013298105.1 Cytophagales bacterium | reverse complement strand
AAAAATATTTTACCACTGTATTTCAGGTAGTTGATTTGCCTGTAGGTAGGTATTCGCTTGGCTAAAGTGCTTATTGCCAGCAAAGCCTGTAGCCATGGGGGAGGGGTGCGGACATTTGAGGACTAAGTGCTTCGTATCGTCTATTACCGCGCCTTTTTCGTGGGCATATTTTCCCCAAAGCATAAAGACGAGGTTTTGTTTTTCGTCATTTAGTAGTTTTACGACTGCATCAGTGAATGTTTCCCATCCTTTTTTTTGGTGTGAACCCGCTTGTCCAGCGCGTACTGTGAGTGTCGCGTTCAGTAACATTACGCCTTGCGAAGCCCAACGCTCAAGGTTGCCTGTTTTTGGGGCAGACTTGCCTACGTCTGCTTTGATTTCTTTGAATATATTGACCAAAGAAGGCGGCACACGCACGCCATCAGCTACCGAAAAGCATAGTCCGTTTGCCTGTCCTGCGCCATGATAAGGGTCTTGTCCCAAAATAACTACTTTGGTATCTTCAAAAGAACATTTTTCGAAGGCATTAAAAATCAAGTTTGCAGGCGGGTAGATGGTTTGTGCTTGGTATTCTTGGCGCACAAAATCTGTGAGTTGTACAAAATAATCTTTTTCAAATTCAGCTTGAAGGCGTACCTTCCAAGATTCTGCTATTTTTACGTCCATATTGGTGGTCTTTTTTTTCAAAATTAGTATTATTTATTGAAAAAAGCAAATTTTGTCAAGGAAAAATAAATTGCTGTACCAACCTATTTTGGTTCTTCAAAAGTTGTTGCGGAGGCAAAACTGTAGAACAGGCTTCCAGCCTGTTGTTTCAAATGATGAACAGGCTGGAAGCCTGTTCTACAGAATATTCCGCAATAACTTTTGAAGAACCGCTATTTTTTAGCCATTCCCAAAAGTGCCTGCATACTCAAGCCTGTATAATTGAAAGGCGTGAGGGCAGATATTTCAGCTTTGAGGCTGTCGCTAAGTGGGAGTGTTTGGACAAAAGCCTGAAAACTTGCCTGCGTGAGCTTGCCTGCTCCGCGCGTGAGGTCTTTCAAAAGTTCGTAAGGATTGGGATAGTTTTCGCGCCTCAAAATAGTCTGTATGCCTTCGGCAATGACTACCCACTGTTCTTCGAGGTCTGCATGAATCTTTGCTTCGTTTATCTCGAGCTTGCCTACCCCCTTCAGGATAGACTCCCACGCGAGTAGGCTATGCGCCAGTGGTACACCCAAATTGCGCAAAACGGTAGAGTCTGTAAGGTCGCGCTGGAGGCGAGATACAGGCAATTTGGAGGCTAAAAACTCAAAAATAGCGTTTGCCATGCCCAGATTTCCTTCAGCATTTTCAAAATCTATTGGATTGACTTTGTGGGGCATAGCAGACGAGCCGACTTCTCCCGCTTTGGTTTTTTGTTTGAAATAATCGAGCGAAATGTATTGCCATATATCCTTGCAAAAGTCTGTCAATATCAGGTTGATGCGCTTCATATTGTCGCAAAACGCACCCAAATTGTCGTAAGGTTCTATTTGGGTAGTGAGCAAAGTACGCTCTACGCCCAGTTTTTCCAATAAATTATTGGCAAATGCTACCCAATCTACAGCGGGGTAGGCAAGGTAATGGGCGTTAAAATTGCCTGTAGCTCCTCCGAATTTTGCCGAAAAAGGTATCGTATCCAGTAGCCTTGCCTGCCCCTGTATGCGCCGTACAAAAACGCCTATCTCCTTGCCTACGCGGGTAGGCGAGGCGGGCTGTCCGTGTGTACGTGCGAGCATCGGCACATCTGCCCACTGAAGGGCTATGTGTTGAAGTGCTTCGGTAAGTTTATTCAAAACAGGGATAAGTGCTGTATGAAAGCTGTCTTTGAGTAAAAGCGGGATAGCGGTGTTGTTGATGTCTTGGGAAGTAAGCCCAAAATGCACAAATTCCTTGAACTTGCCTGCCCCCAACAGCTCAAGTTTATTCTTTAAAAAATATTCAAGGGCTTTGATGTCGTGGTTGGTGGTACGTTCTATTTCTTTAATTTCTACAGCGTCTGCTTCTGTAAAGTTTTCGTACAAGGCGCGTAGGGCAGGCAAGATGCTTTTATCAAAGCCTTCCAACTGAGGCAAAGGCAACTCACAAAGCATAATAAAATACTCTACTTCTACCATCAGCCTATAAGAAAAGAAGCCGTATTCTGAAAAAAATCTTGCAATGTGTGTAAGTTTGCTTCGGTATCTGCCGTCTATGGGCGAAATAGCTGTGAGTTCGGATAATTGCATACAAGCCTGAAAAGTTGCAAAGATAGCTTTTTTAAACGAAACAAAAGCGGTTCTTTGATAATTTTTAGGGCTACCGCACCAAATTCACACTTTTTATGTAACACAAACATTCTTGTTTGTGTTACATGAAAAACGCTTATTTGGTGCGGTAGCCCCAGATAATTTTGGTTCTCTGACAATTTTTGTGATAGCTTTTTTTTGCTCAATAGGATAGGGTTTAAAACCCTATCCTATTGAGCAAAAAAGGCGTTTCTTAAATCTGAATTTGCTCAAAAAATGCTTCTCCACAAAAAATGTCAGACAACCATAATTTTTATGCCCACAAAAACACTCAAAAATCCAAAAACTTGTCAGTAATGGATAGGGCAAGATGCCTATGCTACATTCTAAATAGGTATTTATTTCGGGAATTACTTTAGTTCCACTGCCATGCATTTAGCCTGAATCCCAATTCGCCCCCTATAAAACTGTAGGGAGAATGTCCCAAAAATTCGCTGTATATGTTGCCTTCTGCAAACATAGTAAGATAGGTTTCTTTGCGTGTAGAATTACCCAAACGCGCAAGCGTAAACTCCGCACCCAATCTGCCTACCCCCCCTGCATTCCAAGCACTTCTATTCAGCGCACTGAATTTTTCGACATACTGTCGGTAGCCTGTTTGTACGCCACCACCTACATAAAGGCTCATCTCGCCTCCACCTGTACGCATAAAATGATATGTTCCCGAAATACTGCCCTGCAATCCACCTGAGCGATACTTGCCTCCTGCATAATTTTCGGGTTGTATGAATGGTACAATTCCCTCCATACCCACTCGAAACTGAAAAGCGTATTGCTTAAAAAAAGCCCTTGATTTTGTGCGTGTAGCGCATACCGCGCCTCGATACATCTCAAAATGCGCCCCTGTAAGGCTGCCACCTTGTACGCCAAAGGCGTAGGAAAGGCGCGATTGTGCCTTTTTTAATATTTTAGCCACGTTTTGCGCTATCGCGGTTTGGTAGGCAAGGAAAAGGAATACAAAAAGGAGTAGTTTTTTCATAATGATAAGGGTTGAAAGAGTTGAAGGGTTGAAAGGGGAAAGGGTTGAGTGCCAAAAAATCTCGTACTTCAAACCTCCCTACCCCTTGCCTGCCACCATACGGACGATGCGTTGCACAATCCAATGTTTGCGGGCTTTTTCTAAGATATTCATATAAAATGCCAATACCAACACGCCTACATGAATGTTGAATAAGAAATAAGACGTAAGCGAAAGCGTAGCAAAGAATAACAAATATATCGTAAATGTTTCAAAAAAAGTTTCAGATTCGCGGTCTTTTCTAAATATCAAGCGTTCTATCCATTTAGGATAGATTTGTTGGTAGCGGAAAGTAACAAACGAAATAAAGAAATAAGACAAGAATAACATCAGCAAAAACGATACAGTTACGAGGTTATCCCCTGCTTCTATCGCTAAAAAGGCATCAAGCAAAATCATAGGACCTGCCGTTTCGCCATAGATAGTTTCATGAATGTCCCTATCTTCAAAATCTCCCACTACGATAATTTTATCTTTGGTAAGTTTGTGGACAAAGTTTTCGGCATAATCTGTATCGAGCGAATCAATGTTGTAGTCTGTAGGTACACAGGGCATATACATCGTCTTGTAGGCGGGTGTAATCCATTCGCCTAAGTGGACTTTGGCATACAGTTGATTGTCATAATGGAATTTCCTCATTCTATAATCCAAGATAAATGAATTGAGAATGGGCTTGCCTCCCAGTTCATAAAAAATCCGTCCTTTTTTGAATTTTTTGCCATGCACTATTTCGTACATACGGATAGGCGTAGTCTTGATGGTATCGTGATAGTGTAACCTGAATTTCAGGGCTTGCCCATAAGATTTTTCCAAATTTGAGATGCCTATAGGTTTGATTTTGAGGTCGGGCAGTTCAGGTTTGTCTTGGTCATCTAAGTGCGAAGAAACTACAGTACGTGGCACACTGTTGATGAGTGCAGTCAGGGCAGAGTCATAAGGCGTGCTATCTTTGAAAAACACATCTATCAGCAGTGCCTTGTGGTTTGGTTTGCGGTGCAAGAGCTTCAAAAGCGCGACAAGTTTGGCGCGGTCTGTAATGGCTACACTGCCCATCGGGAGTTTGATATCGCCCATGCCCATATCGGCAGGCAAGGCAGTTACGCTGTCTTTTTTCTGTCCAAGCGAATCCAAACCTGCTATATTAAGCGTATCTAAAGGAAGTCCTTCGCCTCCAAGCGAGGTAGT
>JAAFJK010000096.1 GCA_013298105.1 Cytophagales bacterium | reverse complement strand
GGTCATATACTTTGGTATAGGTTACGGGATTAGAACGCGCTGAACGCCCTATAGGATTTTGGTCGACATATTCTACTGCCTCCAAAAGTTTGATTCCGCCTGTGATGCTATCGTACTTGCCTATGTCTTCTACAGTTTGGTTCATACGCGCTCTGAGGGCAGGCAAGAACACTTGCTTCACGAGAGTCGACTTGCCTGAACCGCTTACACCCGTAACAACTGTAAGCACATTAAGCGGAAATTTCACGCTCACATTCTGTAGGTTGTGTTGTCTTGCGCCTGTTATTTCTATAGAGTCTTTCCAAGCTCGCCTACTTTTAGGAACTTCTATTCTATCAAAACCCTTCAAAAAGTTGTACGTGTGTGAGTCTTTGAGTGTATATTTTTCATTTAAAGTGGAGTGGGGCAAAGAAAGTTTGGCTTTTTTATCGCTTTTTTCTAACTCTTCCGCACTCATAGAGAGAATTAACTCGCCTCCCTGCACGCCTGCATGGGGTCCCAAATCAATAATTTGGTCTGCCGCTTGCATTACTTCTTCCTCGTGTTCTACCACAATAACCGTATTGCCCAAATCGCGCAATGCCTTCAAAATTTCCACCAATCTTTGCGTATCGCGGGGGTGCAATCCAATGCTTGGCTCGTCCAAAATATACATCGAACCCACAAGCGCACTGCCCAAAGCTGTAGCCAATTTGATGCGCTGAAACTCGCCTCCCGAAAGGTCTTTAATCAAGCGGTTAAGCGTCAAATAGCCCAAACCCACGCGCTCAAGGTAGGCAAGGCGGTTTTCGACTTCAGCCAAAAGACGCATACCAATTACCTTGTCTGCTTCGCTGAGGTGGGCAGGCAAGTCTTCAAAAAACGCCAACGCATCTTGAATAGGCATCAATACAATGTCTGTGATAGATTTGCCCTGCACTCGTACATATTGCGCATCGGGGCGTAGGCGAGAGCCTTTGCAGTCAGGACACGTAACCCTTGCGCGATATTTGGAGAGCATGACGCGGTATTGGATTTGCTCAATTTTGCTCTCGATATGCTCGAAAAATGCCCAAATTCCCTTCACTTTTTTATTGCCATTCCAAAGCAAATCCAATTCTTTTTCATTCAAATCTTGGTAGGCGCGATGGACAGGAAAGTCATAATCCATCGCTTTGCGCACAAAATCATCACGCCACGCGCTCATTTTTTCGGTGCGCCAAGGCGTAACCGCTCCATCATACACAGATTTGTTGCGGTCTGTGATAACCAAATGCTCATCTACACCCAAAGTCGTACCAAAACCACCACATTTTTTGCACGCTCCGTAAGGATTATTAAAGCTAAAAAACTGAATGCTTGGTTCTTCAAAAACAATTCCATCAGCTTCGAATTTATCGGAATAACTTTTCCTTTCCTTGCCTACAAAATCCACGATACACACGCCATGCCCTTCATAAAACGCGGTTTGCACCGAGTCCGAGAGGCGAAATTGATTGTCTTCGTCCCCTTTGCGCACTACGCCTCTATCTATCAGCATAAAGAGTGGTGCGGAGGCAAGGCGTTTTTCGGTTTTTTTCGCATCTGTTTCTACGTCTTTCAGTATTTCTTCTATAAAAAGCACGTCCTCACCTACCGCCACGCGGGTAAAGCCTTTTTGGAAAATAACCTTGATTTCATCTGTCCAAGTTCTGCCTTCCTGCTTCTGAATGGGCGCGAGAATCAGCAATTTTTGCCCATCTTCATGTGCCTGAATTTCATCAACAACAGACGTTACGGTATCTTTTTTCACGATTTTGCCCGATACAGGCGAGTAAGTCTTGCCTAATCGCGCAAAAAGCAGTTTCAAATAATCGTAAATTTCGGTAGTCGTGCCTACAGTAGCACGTGGATTGCTCGCATTGCCTTTTTGTTCTACAGCTATAGCGGGCGCAACGCCTTTGATATAATCCACATCTGGCTTTTCCATACGTCCCAAAAACTGCCTCGCGTATGAGCTAAGGCTTTCTACGTACATTCGTTGCCCCTCTGCAAACAAGGTATCGAAGGCAAGGGAAGACTTGCCTGAACCCGACAAGCCTGTGATGACGACTAATTTATTGCGGGGTATGACCACATCAACGCCCTTGAGGTTATTGACTTTGGCGTTTTTGATGATGATGTATTGTTTGCTGTCGAAGGATTCGAGGTTCATGGGTGGAAGGGTAGAAAGGTGGAGGGGTGGAAGGGTTGCATAAAAAATAGCGATTTATGGGCTTGCCTGCCCTTCTACCTTTTACCTTTCTACCCTTCTACCCTCTAAAAACGCAAAAGTACGCTATTTTTCTTTTTTACGCAAATCTTTTGGGCAAATGAGCGGGTTTTGAGTAAGGCGTTATTTTTTATTGCTTGCAATACTATTATTTTTAGCCAAATCAAAAAGGTATGCAAATAATAACAATGTTAAAATTTCTAAGGGGATAAATACAAAAGCAGCCATTAAATCTAACGCTTCATCAATATTTGGAACATTATCTTTTGTTAAACTAATTTTTGCAAAAAGACTCATAGAAGTTATGAATAAGTGCGTATTTACAAATGACACTACCAAAAAAAGGAACATAAACACTTTTGCATAGCTTTTAAAGTACAAATAAGTGGTTGTCAAAAAGGTTATAGCTATTATCAATGACAAAATTAACCTAATATTCGCTGTATGTAACATAGTATTGAGAGTCATTATCTTAGAGGTTGTACAAGGAAAGATAATACCTCGTATTTCCTCAAATGCTTCAATATCACGTATAATAACTCTGAAGCCAAAAATAAAAATACACAATGGAATAATTAGTATTACTCCATAATATTTAGCAAAAAATGATTTCATATTAGGTTTATTGTAAAAACGCAAAAGTACGCTATTTTTCTTTTTTACGCAAATCTTTTGGGCAAATGAGCGGGTTTTGGGTAAGGAAGTGATTTTTTGTTTTTTCATTTTTTTTATCTATCTTTGCTTTATGGTTGATTGGACAGCAATAGAAACGAGTGTTATTATCAAAGCGGCAGAGATTGCTTTGAACACAGACCCAAAATTTTGGAAGAACCTAACTAAATGGTTTTCAAAAGAAGGAAAAGAAATCCTTGTTTTGGGCAGTTCAGGTGTGGGCAAAACGCAGTTTATTCATTCTTTGAGTGAAAAAACGAAAAATACAGTGTCAAATATGCGTACTGAAGTTTCGAGTCCAATTGAAGCAAAAGTCAATAAAACACCTTTTCGTTGGATTGACACTGTAGGGCAACCTACTCAAAAGGGAGAAAGAGAAGGCGTTTTTGAGAAAAACTTGCAAAATGAAAATTTGGTAGGTATCATAAATGTAGTCAGTTTTGGCTATCATCAAATCGGAAAGCCCTATGACAACGTTTTTGATGGCGAAAGTTTTGAGGTAAAAGAAGATTTTTTAGAAACAAATAGACAAACAGAACTTAGTTATTTGCAAGAATGGCTACCTTTTTTGCATATTTCTAAAGTAAAGTGGATTATAACATTGGTAAACAAAATAGACATTTGGAAACGAGATTGCGTAAAGGCGGAACAACATTATACAAACACTGAAAGTCCTTATCAACAAGCATTTGTAAGGACTTTTCAAAATAAACTTTTTAGTAAACCACATATAGTATTGCCTTATACATCTGCATTAGAGCCTTTTTGTGAACGACATCCAATGTTTGTGGGAGAAAGTGGAAAAAATGCTTACCAAGACCATTTTAAGACAGAATTTATCAAGTTAACGTGAGTTGCGTAGTATTGTGTTAAAATTATTGGTGTTAAAAATTGTAAAATCTTGTCATAAGTGCTATATTTGTAATCATTCACACTACAAATCGCTTTTTATGAAAGATTTTACGATTGCAATTTACTGCTTTATTGACGATTTA